>CANBUF010000046.1 GCA_947372575.1 Alcaligenaceae bacterium
GCTTTTCAGCAGGCAGCGCCTGCGATGCAGCCTGATGCGCAGTAGGACCTAGCGATTGACGTGGTTCACGTTCCCCTTAAACAATGCACAATGCGTTGGGCAAAAGGTGGTTTAATTGTTTGAACGGCACAAGAGGCTCCAGAGGAAGAATATGAAAGGCAACACAAATATCATCAAACATCTCAACGATTTGCTGGCTGGCGAGCTCACGGCTGTCGATCAATACCTCATCCATGGTGAGATGTATCAGGATATGGGACTCGTACGGTTAGCTGAAAAAACACTGCATGAATCTGATCATGAACGCCAGCACGCTAAAGCTATTATCCAGCGCATCCTGTTCTTAGAGGGAACTCCAGACTTATCAAAACGCGATGGCTTAAAAATAGGTCAGACCGTGCCCGGCATGCTCCAGTCTGATCTGGATGTTGAATACCTGGTCGCAGATCACCTCAAAGCTGTGATTGCCGCCTGCGAAGCCGCCTCGGACTTTGTGACGCGTGAATTGTTGCTGGTTCAGCTCGAAGACACCGAAATGGACCATGCCTATTTCCTTGAAAAGCAGTTGCGGCTGATCAATTTGATTGGCCTGCAGAATTACCTGCAAAGTCAGGCAAATCCAGACAAGCAGAACTGAGGTCGTATTCATGAAAACAGATAAAAAGATTAACGAAGCACTGAACAAAGTGCTTAAAAACCAGCTGACGGCGATCAATCAGTATTTTCTCCATGCCCGGATGTTTCGTAACTGGGGCCTGGAAAAGCTGAACGACTATCACTACAAGCAATCGATCCGTGTCATGAAAGAAGCCGACAAGGTGATTGAGCGGATCCTGTTTCTAGAAGGCCTGCCGAATTTGCAAAACCTTGGCAAGCTCTCTATCGGAGAGCACGTCCTGGAGTGCTTGCAAGAAGATCTGAAATTTGAACGTACGGTCCAGCACCCCCAAATGCAGGCCTCGCTGCTAGTTTGTGAGGAACTGAACGATTTCGTGTCGGGTCAGATGTTGCGTGAATTGCTGGAGGAGTGCGAGGAGGCCATTGACTGGCTAGAGACGCAAATCAGTCTGGTCGATCAGCTCTCGATAGAGAATTATCTGCAAAGCCATATCGGCTCTCACGAATAACTCGGGATCCAGGACACAGGACATATAGTTTTGTCCTGTGTCCTGTGTCCTGTTTCCGGAGTCTGTGTACGTGTCCGATGTCCGGATTGAACCAAATTGAAGCTTTGAACTTGCCTGCTGCTCAAGAGGTATGGGCCTCTGGATGCAGGTAATTCTACGCTGCCACCAGTTCGTACATCAGTCCTGCCGCAGCGTCTGCATGACATTGCTGCGCCTCTCGGAGGCATTTCTTTGCGCAAGGCGTGCATCTGCCGCAATCCATGGCGATATTCAGGGTTTGCCGCAGATCTTGCATCGTTGTGGCGCCAGCCTCAACAGCTTTGTGAACCTGGCGCTCCGTGACCGCTGAACAGATACAGATATACATGATGTTTGGATTCAGATGATTCTTTAAATGTAAATAAGAATGATTCCTAGTTACTTAATATTACATCAAATTAATGGAAATGTTGTAGAAATTTGCGCTATTCGCTATTCTTGGTCAGCTCGTACGCTGCAACCATCCCTGCCAAACCTGCTCCCAGAACCAAAACCGAAGTGCCAGGCTTCGCCTTAACGTGATGGCAACCGATACTCTATCGGTCTAAGATGATGAAAATTAATCGTGCCCAAGGATTCATCTTATGGCCAGTCTTCCCCCTACGACCACTCTGCAGGCATTTGAGTCCGTTGCACGTCGACGTAGTTTTGGTTTGGCTGCGAACGAGTTGAATCTGACGGCTTCGGCCGTGAGCCATCAGGTCGCAAAATTGGAACAATATCTCGGCGTGCGCCTCTTTGAGCGCAACGCGCATGGCGTCAAGCTGAGCATGGCAGGTGAGCAATACCTCACGCGTATCAGTGGTGCACTATTGGCTATTACCGCGGCTAGCGAGGACTTACGTCAGGGCATGAGTAACAGCCTCTATGTTCACTGTGCACCCAGCATTGCCAGTCTGTGGCTGATGCCACGGATACGTGCCTTTGCAACAGCATACCCAGAAATTTCACTCAATATATCTGCCTCGCACACTCCGAGTGATTTCGCTCTGGGTCAAGCCGATATTGATATTCGGTATGGTATTGCTCAGTGGCCAGATCTCACCGTGGAGCCACTCTTTGAGGAGCGCATCGTTCCCTTGGCCAGCCCAGCCTTCATCAAAGAACACCGGCTACGAAGACCCGAGCAGTTGCTTGGCCTTCCTTTGATTCAGAGTAATGTGAGCGTAGTGCAGTGGTCCAACTGGCTCACTGAGTTTACGAACCTCCGGGCTCCCGACCGGTACGCCGCCAGATTCGACAGGGCCCAGATGTCGCTCGATGCTGCGACACAAGGTCTGGGCGTTGCACTGGAAAGTACAACGACTGGCAATTTGCATCTGACTGAAGGAAAACTGAAGCCGGTGTTTTCGATGGAGATGGCTATCAAAGTGAAAGCACACTTTGCGGTATACCCCTCCCGGCATTCCAGCCGTAAACCAGTCGAAGCCTTTTTGACCTGGTTGCACCAAGAAGCCGCGCGGCAGAGCTAAATTTCATTCAATTTTTGAGAGCAAAGTGATACCGAAATCATTCGGTATGTCACGACCACTTTTCTCAGAGAGCATGGCCTCCTAACATGGGGTCAACCCTGTTATCAGATGAAAAAATTTCATCTTAGAGTGAAAAACAATCGCTTGTTATCAATATAGCTTTGGTCGAACATGACGACTGTGTAATAAGTGCGGCCTATTTAACCGCACAGATTCAGGGATGATTCCTGACACAGGATGCAACGAGTGGTGTTGCAGGACCAATAAAAATAGGAGACAAGCACGATGATATCGACACTCTCGGGACAAGGAGGCCATGCCTTCAATGTGGATTGCCGTTATCTGCTGCTGGGGTCTGTAGTATGAGCGCGCTGGCCACTCCTCAGCAACTCGATGTAAACGTAGGTGGAGTCTCTGGCAAAATCGAGTCTTGGCTGGGAACGCTAATAGAAGTGCCCGCTGCACTCTTGGTCCTGGGCGAGGTTGTCGTTCTGCTTGCAGGCGTGATCATGCGCTTCATCTTTAATCGTCCGATCCCCTGGGCCGATGAACTTGCCTCTATTTTGTTTCTTTGGTTAGCGAATTTTGGAGCGGCCATTGCACTCATGCGCGGAACGCATATGAGGACGACTGCACTTGTTTCTACATGGAGTCCCAGAGCGCGCCTGTGGGCTGAAACACTGGCCAGCGCCGCACCTTTTTTATTCCTGGTGATTTTAATTTGCCCGATGGCGCAATACGCTGCGGATGAGTGGATTGTTCAAACTCCAGCACTATCCTTGCCCAATACGATCAGAGCTGCTGCAGTGCCGGTCGGTGCACTGCTGATGATCGCCATCAGTCTGGTGCGACTGGTCAGAGTGAGTGTGCCTGATTTGTTGGGGATGACGTTTGCGATGGCGTTACTCGCTGGGGTGCTTTATTTATCGGCGAATTGGCTCCAGGCGATTGGCAACTGGAATCTGTTTATTTTCTTTGCCCTGTTGTTAGGTGCGGGCGTGTTGCTGGGTGTGCCTATCGCATTTTGTTTTGGTTTGGCAACAGTCGCTTATTTGCTGACGACGAGTTCGACGCCTTTGGATGTCGTCAGTGGACGCATGGACGAGGGTATGAGCTCGCTGATTTTGCTGGCGGTTCCACTCTTTATTTTGCTGGGGCATCTGGTTCAAATGACGGGTATGGCGAAAGCCATGGTCGACTTCCTGGCGTCGATGCTGGGTCACGTACGGGGTGGTCTGAATTACGTGTTGTTGGGCGCGATGTTGCTGGTGTCGGGTATTTCAGGTGCAAAGACAGCGGACATGGCGGCTGTTGCGCCAGTGCTGCTGCCCGAGATGAAAAAGCGCGGGAATCATGAGGGCGAACTGATTTCCTTACTCGCAGCATCGGGTGCCATGGCAGAAACCATTCCCCCTTCCTTGGTGCTCATCACGATTGGCTCAGTGGCAGGGATTTCAATCGGAGCCTTGTTCACAGGTGGAATATTGCCCGGTGTGGTGTTGGCCGTGCTGCTGGCCATTCTGGCGCGATACCGCAGTGCTGAAATCGCAGTCGGATTCAAGCGCGCACCTTTGAAAGTGGTCGGACGCACATTTCTGATTGCGTTGCCCTCCTTACTGCTCCCAGTGCTGATTCGCTCCGCTGTGGTCCAGGGAATCGCTACTGCGACAGAAGTCTCGACGATCGGTATCGCCTACGCCGTACTTGCAGGCCTGCTGATTTATCGCAAGTTTGATTCGAAATTTATCTATCCCATTCTGATCGATACGGCAGCGTTGTCGGGTGCGATTCTGTTCATTATTGGTACGGCTACTGGCATGTCGTGGGCCTTGACCCAGTCAGGCTTCTCGCACAGTTTGTCGGCCTTTATGACCAGTGTGCCCGGAGGCAAGTACGGGTTCTTGCTGGTTTCCATTGTTGCGTTCACGGTGCTGGGGAGTGTGCTCGAGGGAATTCCTGCGATGGTGTTGTTCGCACCCTTGTTGTTTCCTGCGGCACGATTAATCGGTGTGCATGAAGTGCATTACGCGATGGTGATTATTCTGGCGATGGGTATTGGTTTGTTCGCGCCACCTTTTGGTCTGGGGTACTACGCGGCTTGCACCATTGGTCGTGTGAATTCAGATATTCCACTGCGACGAATCTGGCCGTACCTTGGCGCCTTGATGATTGGTTTGTTGATTGTTGCTTTTGTCCCCTGGTTTTCGATCGGATTTCTGGATTGAAATGCACCATCACTTTTTTCTAAATAGGGAGTTACATGTCTGATTTGACGCATTCACTGCGCCAGTGCGCGTATCGCATTCGCCGCTATGCCTTGCGCATGGGCGAAGTGCAAGGGCAGGGTTATATCGGTCAGGCGCTAGGATGGGCCGATGTGCTGGCGGTCGCGTACGGGCATGCGATGCAATATCGTCCCGATGAACCCGGCTGGGAACAGCGTGACCGGTTTCTGTTGTCGCATGGACATTACGCGATTGCGCATTACGCAGCATTGATCGAAGCAGGGATCATCCCAGAAAGTGAACTCGAAACCTATGGCAGCGACGATAGCCGTTTGCCGATGTCGGGGATGGCAACCTATACACCAGGCATGGAAATGTCAGGTGGCTCACTTGGCCAGGGTCTGGCGATCGGCGTAGGCATGGCTTTGGGTTTGCGGTTGAAAGCGAACCCTGCCTTTGTCTACAACTCCATGTCAGATGGTGAACTCGATGAAGGCTCCACCTGGGAAGCCGCAATGGGTGCTGCCCATCATCGCCTGTCTAATCTGATTTGCCTGATCGATATCAATAATCAGCAGGCCGACGGTCCTTCCGGAAAAATCATGGGGTTTGAACCCCTGGTTGATAAATGGGCTGCTTTTGGCTGGCATGTTCAGCGTGTCGATGGCAATGATTTACCAGGTGTGCTTCACGCGTTTGATGTTGCCCGCAATCTGACTGAAGACAAACCACGCGTCATTATCTGCGACACCCTGATGGGTAAAGGTGTTCCCTTTCTGGAGCAACGTGAAAAGAACCACTTTATTCGTGTCGATCCGCCCGAGTGGCAGCATGCCCTCGAGATTCTGGATCAATCGCAACAAGAAGGATCTCTGGTATGAGCGAAGCAAACACACCAACTAAGCCACGTTTGACCACGTCAGCCATGATCGCTTCGATCGCCTCGGAAGGTCAGCGCGTGATCGCTGCGCCCTTTGGTAAAGCGCTGGTTGAATTGGGAAAACAACGCAGCGATATCGTTGGACTGACGGCCGATCTGGCCAAATACACCGATCTGCATTTATTTGCCCAAGCCTATCCAGAGCGATTTTTCCAGATGGGCATGGCAGAACAGTTATTGATGGCAGCGGCGGGTGGGATGGCAAAAGAAGGCTTCGTTCCCTTTGCCACCACATATGCTGCATTCGGCACACGACGCGCCTATGACTTCATTCATCAGGTGATTGCCGAAGAACATCTGAACGTCAAAATTTGCTGCGCCTTACCTGGGCTGACAACCGGATACGGCCCCAGCCATCAAGCCACTGAAGATTTGGCGATGATGCGCGGGATTCCCGGCATGACGATTGTCGATCCCTGCGATGCCTTGGATATCGAACAGGCTGTGCCCCAGATCGCAGCGCATAACGGCCCGGTATACATGCGCCTATTGCGCGGAGGTGTTCCGCTCGTGCTCGATGAGTATGACTATAAGTTCGAACTCGGCAAAGCTAAATTGCTCTGCGATGGGAACGATGTGCTTATCATTTCCAGTGGATTCATGACCATGCGTGCACTGGAAGTCGCACAAACGCTAGCAACCGATCAAGTCGGCGTAGCAGTCTTGCATTGCCCGACCATCAAGCCACTGGACGAAGCGACCATCATCGAAGCAGTTCGCTATCGCCATCGTCTGGTCGTAGTTGCTGAAAATCATTCCGTCGTGGGCGGTTTGGGCGAGTCGGTGGCAAGCGCGCTCTTGCGTCATCGCGTCCAACCAGCAGGATTCCAGCTGGCCGGCTTACCGGATGAATTCTTGGATGCAGGTGCTTTGCCCACGCTTCATGATCGTTATGGCGTGAGTCGTGACGTCCTTGCTGCACGAATTAAAGCCTGGTTGGGATAACCCGCCTTTTTCTGACTAACCCGATTTAATTTTTAAAAATATTGGAGTTCTTACTATGCTTCTTAAAGATAACGTTGCAATTATTACTGGTGGCGCAGGCCAAAATGGTCTGGGTTTCTCTACGGCACGCACCTTGGCTGAGCAGGGCGCTCGGGTTGTGATTCTGGATCTGGCTGGTGCTGATCCCGCAGCGGCTGCTGCGCGTCTGGGTCCGCAGCACCTTGGCATCGTTGCTGATGTGACGGACAAAGCTTCGTGCGAACAAGCTATCCAGACCGTCTTGGCGCAATTGGGGCGTGTCGATGTGCTGGTCAACAACGCTGGGATTACCCAACCACGTAAAACAGTTGATATCACAGGCGCAGATTACGATGCAGTTCTTGACGTCAGCCTGCGTGGAACATTGAACATGTCCCAAGCCGTGATTCCTGCCATGCGTGCAGCCAAGTCAGGTTCGATCGTTTGCATTTCCTCCGTATCCGCGCAGCGTGGTGGTGGCATTCTGGGTGGTCCACATTACTCAGCTGCGAAAGCGGGTGTGTTGGGTCTGGCACGTGCCATGGCGCGTGAACTCGGTATCGATGGCATTCGCGTTAATTGTGTCGCGCCTGGTTTGATCGCGACGGATATCAACAAAGGACTTATCCCCGAAGACAAAAAGCAAGCCATTCTCGATCAGATTCCTTTGAATCGAATTGGTGAGCCAGCCGACGTTGCGGGTTGCGTAACTTTTCTTGCAAGCCCTCTCTCAAAATATTGCACAGGTATTACGCTGGATGTGAATGGCGGGATGCTCATTCACTAATGGCATCTTTTCTTTTAAAAACCGGAGACAAACATGAGACAAAAAAAATTGCCAGTAATCAACAAGACACGCCGTCAATGTCTGGGGGCTGCGGCGGCCCTGCCTTTGTTCACCATCCTATCTGGACGTGCTGACGCGGCTGAGTTCACCTATAAATTGGCAACAGGTCAGGATCCAAGCCATCCAGTTAACATCCGTGCGCAACAAGCCATTGAGCGCATTAAAGAAGCGACCAGTGGCCGTCTGGAGATCCGTTTGTTTCCAGCGAATCAGCTCGGCTCAGATACGGACTTGATGTCCCAGGTGCGCAATGGGGGTGTTGAGTTTTTTAACCAGGCCAGCTCAATTCTGTCGACAATGGTACCCGCTGCAGGTATTGCAAATACCGGATTTGCGTTTAAGGACTCAGCCCAGGTTTGGCAAGCCATGGATGGCAAGCTTGGCACCTACGTGCGTGAACAGATTGCCAACGTTGGTCTGTTGACAATGGCACGTCCCTGGGAAAATGGCTTTCGCGAGATTACGACATCGACCAAGCCTATTCATACCCCCGAAGATTTAAAAGGCGTGAAGTTACGCGTGCCGGCAGCTCCCATGTTGTCGACCTTGTTCACCGCTTTAGGTGGTAGTCCAAGCCCGATCAATTTCAATGAAGTCTATTCAGCCTTGCAGACAAAACTGGTTGAAGGACAGGAAAATCCTTTGGCAATTATTGCGACAGCACGTCTCTACGAAGTGCAGAAATATTGCAGCATGACGAACCATGTCTGGGACGCTTACTGGATTCTGGGGAATCGTAAAGCCGTTGAAAGACTACCTAAAAACATTCAGGAAATCGTTTTCAATGAATTCGATCGTTCAACCAATGATCAGCGTGCGGATATCGCAGCACTGAGCGTGTCGTTGCGCGCAGACCTCGAGTCCAAGGGCTTGCAGTTCGTCGAGGTCGACAAACCTGCATTTAAGACGGCACTAGGCAAGACAACTTTCTACAAAGACTGGCGCGCTAAATTTGGTGAACAGGCTTGGAAATTACTTGAAGATGTCGTCGGTCCGCTGGGTTGAGTTTGAAGGACGACTCAATTTTTTTAAATCTCTATGCCAAACGTCGCACTGATGCGACGAAAGAATCTCTGCCATGTCTACACCTATGCCTACCCGCCTCGCCCATGCGATCCGTTTTCTTGCCATTGATGCGATTGTTCTAGCAGGCGAAGGGCATCAGGGGGTACCCTTGGGCATGGCAGAAATCGCGACTGCACTATACACCCGCCATTTACGTTTTATGCCCACGGATCCGACCTGGGCAGACCGCGATCGGGTGGTGCTCTCAAACGGTCACGGATCCATGCTGTTGTATGCGTTACTGTATTTGACAGGCTATGAGCATATTTCATTAGATCAGGTCAAACGTTTTCGTCAATTGGGATCGCACTGCGAAGGGCATCCCAAAATCAATCCTGAGCATGGTATCGAAGTGACGACCGGACCGTTGGGGCAGGGCATAGCCAATGCGTTTGGCATGGCCGTAGCCGAAGCCTATCTGAATCGGCGTTTCGGGCGCGAGCTGGTGAATCATTACACCTATGCATTTGTGGGGGATGGTTGTCTGCAGGAAGGCATTGGTCAGGAAATGATTTCTCTTGCCGGCCACTTGCGTCTGGGTAAGCTGATTTTACTTTGGGACGATAATCAAATTACTGATGATGGCAGTACTTCATTATCGATCAGTGAAGATGTCGCTGAACGATTCCGTGTCGCGCAATGGCATGTGATCGAGGTAGACGGCCATGATCTGGAGGCGGTGTCCAGTGCAATTGAGCAAGCTAAACAAGATCCACGTCCTTCGTTGATCGCCTGCCGTACCGTCATTGCACGTGGTCTGGTCAGATTACAGGGACAACGCGGTGGCCATAGCGCCAGGCTGTTCCAGGAAG
>CANBUF010000047.1 GCA_947372575.1 Alcaligenaceae bacterium
TTGAATCCGCACAACGGTCGCATGATTGTGATCGAGATGAATCCGCGCGTTTCCCGTTCATCGGCCCTGGCTTCAAAGGCCACAGGTTTTCCGATCGCCAAGGTTGCCGCGCGTCTGGCAGTGGGCTATACGCTTGACGAGCTCAAGAACGAAATCACCGGTGGCGCCACCCCGGCATCGTTTGAGCCGACGATTGATTACGTGGTCACTAAAGTCCCGCGTTTCGCGTTCGAAAAATTCCCGACTGCCGATGCGCGTCTCACCACGCAGATGAAGTCTGTTGGCGAAGTCATGGCGATTGGCCGCACCTTCCAGGAGTCTTTCCAGAAAGCACTGCGCGGCCTGGAAGTCGGCGTCGATGGTCTGAATCAGAAAACGACCGATCGCGAAAAAATTCAGATCGAACTGGGCGAACCTGGTCCTGAGCGCATCTGGTATGTGGGCGATGCGTTTGCGCAGGGCTTCACGCTCGATGAAGTCCACCAGCTGACAAAGATTGATCCCTGGTTCCTCTCGCAGATCAAGGAAATCGTCGATATCGAGCTCGCGCTTGAACAGCGTACGTTAGGCGATCTCGACGCGCACACCGTTTTACAGTTAAAGCGTCGCGGCTTCTCTGATCGTCGCCTGGCTTTCCTGCTCGATACCGTTGAAGCTGAGGTTCGCAAGTTACGTCACCAGTTCAATGTCCGACCCGTCTACAAACGCGTTGACACCTGCGCGGCTGAATTTGCGACCAACACTGCCTATCTTTATTCGACCTACGAGCAAGAGTGCGAATCCAAGCCGACCGATCGTAAAAAGATCATCGTGCTCGGCGGCGGTCCCAACCGTATCGGTCAGGGTATTGAGTTTGATTATTGCTGCGTACACGCCGCACTCGCCTTGCGCGAAGATGGTTACGAAACCATCATGATCAACTGCAATCCAGAGACCGTATCAACTGACTACGACACCTCGGATCGTTTGTATTTTGAACCGCTGACCCTCGAAGATGTCCTCGAAATCGTCCATATCGAAAAACCGGTTGGCATGATTGTTCAGTATGGTGGACAGACTCCGCTAAAACTCGCGCGTGCCCTGGAGGCAAACGGCGTGCCAATTATCGGCACAAGTCCTGAGTCCATCGACGTTGCCGAAGACCGCGAACGTTTCCAGAAATTGTTGACCAAGCTTAATCTGCGTCAGCCGCCTAACCGTACTGCGCGAACAGAAAGCGAGGCACTGGCGCATGCCCAGGAAATCGGCTACCCCCTGGTTGTTCGTCCAAGCTACGTGCTGGGTGGACGTGCCATGGAAATCGTGCACGAACAAAACGATCTCGAGCGCTATATGCGCGAGGCCGTTAAGGTCAGTAACGATTCGCCTGTTTTGCTGGATCACTTCCTCAATAATGCAATTGAAATCGATGTCGATTGCCTGTGCGATGGCCAGGAAGTCTTTATCGGCGGCGTGATGGAACACATCGAGCAGGCGGGTGTGCACTCGGGCGACTCAGCCTGCAGTTTGCCTCCCTACTCACTGTCGCAGGAGATGACGGCCGAAATCAAACGTCAAACGGCACTGATGGCACGTGCCTTGAATGTTAAGGGCCTGATGAACGTACAGTTCGCCGTTCAAAATGGCGATGTCTATGTGCTTGAGGTCAATCCTCGTGCTTCGCGGACCGTGCCGTTTGTTTCCAAGGCAACAGGGTTGCAGCTGGCCAAGATCGCTGCGCGTGCGATGGCTGGGCAGTCGCTAGCCTCGCAGGGCGTGACCAAAGAAGTCGTGCCGCATTATTTTTCTGTCAAAGAAGCCGTGTTCCCTTTTGTGAAGTTTCCTGGTGTCGATACGATTCTCGGCCCTGAAATGAAATCGACGGGTGAAGTCATGGGCGTGGGCGTCACGTTTGCCGAAGCCTTTGTTAAGTCGCAAATGGCTGCGAGCGTGAATCTGCCTGAGTCGGGTACTGCGTTTATTAGTGTGCGCAATCAGGATAAACCCAAGGCCGTCGAAGTCGCGCGTGGCTTGCATGCGCTCGGATTCAAAGTGGTTGCGACACGTGGGACCGCAGCGGCGATTGAGCAGGCTGGTATTCCAGTGACCATCGTCAATAAAGTCGCTGAAGGGCGGCCACACATTGTCGATATGCTTAAAAACGGCGAGGTCTCGCTGGTGATTAATACCGTTGAAGAACGTCGCAATGCGATCACCGATTCGCGTGCGATTCGCACCCAGGCGCTTGCCGCACGGGTGACCTATTACACGACGATCGCTGGTGCATGGGCCGCCGTTGAAGGCATGCAGTACTTGAGAGAAGGCCTGGGCATTAAGGTCTATTCGCTGCAGGATCTGCACCAGTCCCTCAAGCACTAAAGGACAACGGAGCATGGATTGCCTTCCATACTCCGGCCTGCGTGTCCTGGATATCAGTCAGGGCATCGCAGGCCCTTATTGCGCGCATATTTTGTGGCAGCAGGGTGCGGAGGTCATTAAGGTCGAACCCCCTGCGGGTGACTGGATACGTTTTGTCGGCGTCACGCGCGGCGAACATAGTGCCTTATCGATTCAATTCAATGCAGGCAAGAAAGGGCTGGCGCTTGATGCGCGTACCGCAGAGGGCAGAGCCGTCTTGCATGCACTGGCCTTGCAGGCCGATGTTGTCATTCAGAATTTTCGTCCGGGTGCAGCCGAACGCATGGGTGTTGGCTGGGCCAATCTGTCTGCTATTAAACCGGATCTCGTTTACGTGTCGATCAGCGGCTACGGTCCGGATGGGCCGTATGCCGATTCACCGGCAACAGACTCTGTCATGCAGGCTGATAGCGGTCTGATGTTTTCAAACCAGGATGAGCAGGGCACGCCGCGTCGTATTGGCTTGCTTGCCGCTGACGTGCTGACGGGGTTGTATGCCTCTCAGGGGGCTGCAACGGCCTTGTATCAGCGCCTGGCGCGCAAGCAGGGTACTCATGTAGAGGTGAGCCTGTTCGAGGCGTGTGCGGCGTTTCAGGGCGCTTGTTTCATTGAGCAGGCGATCGCTGGGCAACGCCCCTTAGGTGCGGTCAGTGCCCCGAATGCTGTCTTCGCGACTGCGGATGGAAAAATCTCCATCGTTGTTCTCAATGATGAGCAGTTTGGTCGTTTATGCAAGGCGATTCAACGTCCCGACTGGATTGTCGATCCCCGTTTTCTGAGTAACCCCTTGCGTTATGCGAATCGTGAGGCGCTGTACGACGTTCTGAATGGGCTGGTGCGCGCTCACCCGTGCGCATACTGGACGCAGCTTCTCAAGCAGCACGATATTCTGCATGCGCCTGTTCGTAATTACAACGAGGTCCTGGCGCATCCTCAGGCTGTGCATCTCGAAATGGCCCAGCAGCTCGAACAGGCTGGCGTCGGGAGCCTGCCTTACATTGGTTTGCCCACGCACCCGCATCACCGTCAGGTGAGTGCTGCACCACGCATTGGCGAGCACTCGATAGCTATCCTGCAGGGTGCCGGCATCGACACACAGCGCATCGATCAGTTGGTCGCGGCAGGTGTGGTCGCCCAGTCGCGGTAAATTTGCCGCTGGCTCGCAACTGCGATTCATCGCAATCAGATACATTGCAGGTATGAGGAAACCTTGCCGTTTCAGGAAAGATTCAAGTTTCAAGAAATCATCAAGTTTCAGGAAATCAGCCATTTTTAGGAAATGATCCAGTTTCAGAAATTTTTCCAGGCCTTATAAAAATAACAGGAGACAAAAAGTGAAACATCGTCAATTGCGCTCACTCATCGGTAGATTTATGCGTGCAGGCACATTGTCTGCACTCGCAATCGCGCTGTTGAGTTTTCCCCTCAGTCCTGCCTTCGCACAAGCCGCCGCCTATCCCAGCAAACAGATCAGGATGGTGATTCCCTATCCTCCTGGCGGACCGACTGATCTGACTGCCCGTGTCGTGGCAGCTGAAATGAGTGCGACGCTTGGGCAAACGGTCGTAGCGGACAATCGACCCGGGGCCAGCGGGATGATCGGAGCAGAAATGGTCGCCCGTGCGGAACCTGATGGTTATACGATCCTGGCCAATGCCTCCCTGCATGTGATCAATCCATTTTTCTATCCTGAGATGCGGTTCGATGCGCTGAAAGATTTCGTACCCATCACCCAGCTTGCGGCCGTTCCCCTTGTTCTTGTTGTACCGGTGACGCTGCCAGTACATACGGTTAAGGAGTTGGTTGAATACGGCCGTGCCAATCCGGGTAAATTGAATTTCGGTTCTTCTGGTAATGCCTCCGCACAGCAATTGGCAGGAGAGTCCTTCAAAATTGCCGCTGGCATTGAAATGCAGCATGTGCCCTACAAAGGTAGCTCGCCCGCCTTGGCAGACCTGGTCGGCGGTCAGATTCAACTGATGTTTGATTCGATGCCTTCGGCGATGCCTTTTATCAAGTCCGGTAAATTGCGGGCGATCGCTGTGACCACCGAAAAGCGTGCACAAGCCTTGCCCGAGCTGCCAACGATTGCAGAGTCTGGGTACCCGGGTTTTGATATCGCGACGTGGTATGGCTACTGGGCTCCAAAAGGTACACCGCCTGCGATCGTGGCCAAGTTGTCCGAGGCAGCCGCGCAAGCATTAAAAAAGCAGAACGTCATTGAGCAATATGCTGGCATGGGCGCAGAGCCTGTCGGTTCAACCCCAGCCGAGTTTAAAAAATATAACGAAACCGAAACCGTCAAGTGGGAAGCCATCGTGCGCCAGTCTGGCGCCAAGGCGAACTGATGAGCGTTTTTATTACCGGTGCGAGCAGTGGGCTGGGCGCAGCCCTTGCCAGGCACTATGCCGAGGCGGGCCATACCCTTGGTCTGGTCGCGCGTCGTGCGGATCGCCTGCAGGCTCTCGCTGCGAGTTTGCCAGGCCAGCATCACGTGTATGTGGTTGACGTGTGTGACCGGCAGGCGCTCCACGCTGCCGCGCGTGATTTTATTGAGCAGGTCATGCAGGTTGACATCGTGGTTGCCTGTGCAGGTATCAGTGCCGGAACCTTGACCGAAGAGCTCGACGATTTTGGTGTATTCAACTCTATTTTTCAGACTAACGTGATGTCAACCGTCTCGAGCTTCGAGCCCTTTATCCACGGGATGATCGCGCGTCGCGCAGGCGCCCTGGTCGGGATTGCCAGCGTCGCAGGGGTGAGGGGATTGCCTGGCGCAGGGGCCTATAGCGCCTCCAAAGCGGCGGTTGCAGCCTATTGTGAAAGTCTGCGTCTCGAACTTAAGCCTCAGGGCGTGGCGGTTGTGACAATCGCTCCAGGCTATGTTCGAACCGAAATGACGGCGCACAACCCCTATGCGATGCCCTTTTTAATGGATGCGGATGTCTTTGCCGCGCGGGCTGCGCGGGCAATTGCCCGTCAACGTTCGTACTGCGTGATTCCCTGGCAAATGGGCATTGTCGCCAAGCTGATGCGTGTCTTGCCTGACTGGCTGTACGACCGGCTGGCGGTGAATGCGCCACGTAAGCCGAGAAAGAATGCCCCGCATACATAACTCTGACTGAGGCCGTCGCGCTTGAGGGCGCCACGATGACATCCTGATTCTCTTTTGGGCGTGACCTGAGTCTGACTAGGGCGTGACCTCATCCCGAGTCAGTTTAGGGCGTGACATCATCCTGAGAGACTCGTTCCAAGTGACTGACATCACCCCAGTCGATGATTTTCCAGCCATCAGCAGAGACTTCGATCCGGTTCAGGCTGGCATTATGCAAAGGTGCCTCGCGGTTCGCTTGCAAGCTGACCTGGCTGGCGTGTCGCCAGATAATATCCATGGCGCCGCCATGACTCACCACCATGACGCGTTGTCCGCGGTGCCTGGCAGCAATTGTATCGATGGCCTGCACGACACGACGATGAAAAGTCCCAAGCGATTCTCCCTCTGGTAGTTCTGCTTCGGGATCTCTGCTTTGCCAGATTTTTGTGGCTTCGGGCTGATGCTCCGCCATCGTATGAAAGATCAAGCCTTGCAAGACTCCGAAATGACGTTCCCGCACGCCGGTTTCGATTTCAGGTGTGAGGCCAATCGATGTCCCAATGATGCTGGCAGTCTGGTGCGCACGCTTGAGATCGCTGGTGTAGAGCGCGTCAATCGGTTGTGTTGCCTGCAGGTTGCAGGCAAGGTGCTGACCCAGGGCCTGTGCCTGACTGATGCCGTTTTCGTTGAGCTCGGTATCGACCCAGCCCTGCACGCGGCGCACCGTGTTCCAGGGCGTTTCGCCATGCCGTACTACCCAGATTTCAGTCATCCTGTGCGTCCGTTGAACTGATTATTGTTCTGCAAAAGCGCGCTCGATGACAAAGTCACCGGGCTTTGAGGTATTGCCTTCGTTAAAGCCACGTGTTTCGAGCAAGCCCTTCAAATCGCGCAGCATGCCAGGGCTGCCGCAAATCATGATGCGATCCTGTTCGCGGTCCAGTGGCGGTACGCCCAGGTCGGTGAATAGCTTGCCATTTTCGATCAGCGCGGTGATACGTCCCGTATGCTTGTAGGGCTCACGTGTCACGGTTGGGTAATAACGCAACTGCTTGGTGACCATCTCGCCTAGAAATTCGTGCTTGGGCAACTCTTGTGTGAGGTAGTCGTGATAGGCGAGTTCGGCGATTTCTCGCACACCATGCACCAGGATGACTTCTTCGAATTTTTCGTAGGTTTCCGGGTCGCGGATCACGCTCAGGAAAGGCGCCAGGCCGGTACCTGAAGAAAACATGTAAAGGCGTTTGCCAGGCAGCAGGTAATCGATGAGCAGCGTGCCTGTTGGTTTGCGCCCTACGACGATACTGTCACCCACCTGGATGTGCTGCAGCCTGGAGGTGAGCGGACCATCCTCGACTTTGATACTTAAAAATTCAAGATGTTCTTCGTAATTGGCGCTTGCAATACTATAGGCGCGCAGTAAAGGTTTATTGTTAACCCGCAAGCCGATCATGGTGAAGTGCCCATTGCTAAAGCGTAGCGCAGGATCGCGTGTTGTGGTGAAACTGAACAGACGATCGGTCCAGTGGTGAACGCTTAATACGCGCTCTTCGAGGAATGCACTCATGATTAGGCTACTTTTGATTGTGAATGGCTGAAATCAGGGGCTGTCTTGCGTGCCCGCTGCGATGAAGCAGTGATTTCACCCGTTACTGGTAAGTATTGATTGTAATTAAATTGGCAGGTTCGTCGCGCATGCGCGGCTAGAATTGTAGTGAATACTACAACGGGGGGCTGCCTGCGGGCAACGACCCAAACGCTATAAGCTAATGCAGGTTGGTTGTCAGGTCCATCAATGGTGTGTGAAGGGCACGCGAATGAATTTGAAACGAAATGTTTGAACGGCACATTAAACGCATCAGTCACGCATCTTGCGACCGTCTCGGAGCATTGGCGCACCGCTTTTTGCATTCATTTCCGAGGACCCTGAGAGCTCAGGCTTGCATTTGACCTAAAATTTCCTCACAATAGAGGCTGTTGATTGCCCCGGTTCCGACCCGAGCCGGGGTTTTGCTTTTTTTAGGAAAACACTATGTCCACAATTCCTCTGACCGTGCGCGGGGCCGAGCGCTTGCAAGCCGAGCTGCACCGCTTAAAGCACGTCGAACGCCCAGCCGTCATTAGTGCGATTGCCGAAGCGCGCGCGCAGGGCGACCTGTCCGAAAACGCTGAGTATGACGCTGCACGCGAGCGCCAAGGCTTTATCGAGGGCCGTATTAGCGAGCTCGACGGTTCACTTTCTAATGCGCAGCTCATTGATCCCACCACGATTGATGCGGATGGTCGTGCCGTATTTGGCGCAACCGTTGAGATCGAGGATCTGGAGTCTGGTGAAAAAGTCACCTATCAGATCGTGGGTGACCTCGAAGCAGACATCAAGTCAAACCTGATTTCGGTTTCTAGTCCCGTCGCACGCTCGATGATCGGTAAGTACGAGGGTGATGTTGTTCAGGTCCGTGCGCCTTCAGGCCTGCGTGAATACGAGATCATCAGTATTCGTTATATCTGATTGATTGGCATGGCCCAGCAATAAAGGGCACATAAAAAACCCCGGATAACACGACCGGGGTTTTTTATTCCTGACAGATAATAGCTATGTCTAGCGTTTAACAGGTGGGCGTTTACGCATTGTCGAACCGACAGCGCCGCGACGGGCACCCGAACGCAAGGACATGGCACTGCCGCTGCGACGCGGAATGCCATGTGCAGTATCCTTGCCACTGGCAGGGCGTGTGCTGGGCCGGGTTGGGCGATCTGAACTGAAGACCCGAGGGCGGTCGGCTTCGACTTCATCGTCGCGCTCAGCACGTGTACGACGTGATGGCTTGTCGAGTTTTTTACCGGCTGCCGCAAGTTTTTTAGGCGTGTGCGGTTCGGATGCTTTACGCTTGTTGCTGACGGGTGCGGTTTCGGATTTAAGGTAAGTACCTTTTGATCCGTACCGATAAAGAATCAGCATTTTGCCAAGGTGATGAACGGCGGCACACGATAATGTGTCACAGATCGTTGCAAGCAACGCATCACGAGTTTCTCGATCTGCGGTACCTGCACGGACCTTAATCAGTTCGTGTGCAGACAGGTTGAGGTCGATTTCTTTTAACACTGCCTCGGTCAGCCCATTGTCACCAATCAGGACGACAGGTTTCAGTGGGTGGGCAGCTGCGCGGAGCGCAGCGCGCTCGCGAGGGGTAAGTTCCATAATAGTCATAGGGGTTATTGTACGGGAATGGCTAAGAACAAATTTTCAAAAGAATGGGTCATGCAGCATATTAATGATCCTTTCGTCAAATTAGCGACACAAAAGGGCTATCGCGCCCGGGCAGCGTTCAAACTGACTGAGATTCTCGATACGGAGAAACTCATGCGCAAAGGCGATGTGATTGTCGATCTGGGCTCGACCCCGGGGAGTTGGTCGCAGGTCGCGCGCGAGCGGCTCGTGGGTAAAGCCGGGGTGCTGGATGGTCGCATCATCGCTCTGGATCTGTTGCCGATGGAGCCGATTGCTAATGTGGAGTTTATCCTGGGTGATTTCAGTCAGGATGACGTCCTCGAGCAGCTCAATGCAACCCTCGATGGCTGTCCGGTTGACCTGGTGATGTCAGATATGGCACCTAATTTGTCGGGCGTTGGTCTGGCAGATTCGGCCAGAGTGCAGTTAGTTTGCGATCTGGCTCTTGAATTTTCGCTTTTACACCTCAAACCTGAGGGAGCGTTGATTGTTAAAGCGTTCCATGGCAGCGGTTTTTCTCAGATTGTTGAAAGTTTTAAGCGGCATTTCAAGCGAGTGGTTGAAATTAAGCCAAAAGCTTCTCGTTTTAGATCTTCTGAAACTTTCTTAGTGGCGCGTGGTCTGAAGAAAAAGGCCTGAGTCATTTGACGTCTGCATGGTTGTACGCATTGGGTAGTTGTTCGAATCTCACTCACAAAGAGGGGTAGAATGG
>CANBUF010000048.1 GCA_947372575.1 Alcaligenaceae bacterium
TGCACACGCCCGGAGCCCTGAACCTGTAAAAAGAAATTATCGACCGGGTCACTGACGAACACGATTGCAGGCGGCTGACGGCCCGAGGCTTCGAGGGTGGCGCGGCTATCGTAGGGCACCACCCGATTACCATCGAGTTTGCCGCGTACACGCTTGCCTGCAAGCTCAGGGTAGAGTTTGCCGAGGTCAATTGTGAGCAAATCAGCCGGCACGGTATAGAGCGGCCACTGATAGACCCCCATTTTTTCGCGCGAGCCTGTGACGAGCGGTTCGTAGTAGCCGGTGACCATATTGCTGGCGGGCTTGGCATCCGGCCCTTGCAGGCGCCAGGGACTGAGCCACGTCTGCAAAAACCGCCTAACGGCCTCGGCGTCACCCGGAGCAGGTGCGCGCGCAGGATCCGCGGCAGCGGCACATACGGGCTGCCAGGCACGGGGAGCTGCGCGTGCAGGAGCGGCCAGATTGCCAGAAGTCGGACGCATCAAACCACGGCAGTTGCGCAAAAAGGTCACCCAGACATTGCGCATGTCATCATTTGCCCAGCCCGGCACTTCATTAAAGGCCGCAGGCGCAAACTTACCCGCCAGGGGTCGCACAGGCGTTTCAGGCAGCGCAGACAGCGCAGGCACCACAAGCGGCCCTTCAGGCGCAGCCGTTGACACTTCGGGCAACACGCCCGTCGCAGGCGTTTTGGATGGCCCTGTTGAACAGGCAGCGAGCGCCAAGCACGCCAACGTGAGCAGACCTCGCAACGCCACATGATTCAAACGATCAAACATATTCAGCATCCAGAACTGACGTGTTAGTGGAGGGTGCGCGGCATAGCCAGCACGAACTCGGCAATCTCAACCTCAAAAGGCACGCCATTTTCACCCACGCAATGGTAACTCCCCCGCATTGTGCCCACGGGTGTCGTCAGCGGACAGCCGCTGGTGTACTCAAAGGTCTCGCCGGGGGCCAGTAAAGGCTGCTGGCCCACGACACCCAAGCCTCTGACATTCTGCTCCGCCTGATCGCCATCCGTGATGATCCAGTGACGACTGATGACCTGCGCCGGGCGCTCGCCCGTATTGGTGATACGAACCGTGTACGCAAAGACAAATTGCTGCTTGGCAGGATCAGACTGATCTGCAACGTAACGCGGCTCAACTGCCACCGAAAGCTCAAAAGGTTTCAAAGCATATCCTGTAAAAAAAGGCGGATCGACACGCAATCAAGGTAAATCACTGCAATAATGTCGTTCGTCCCGACTTGGTGTCTGCACATCATGCCAGAAACTACAGCATTACCGACAGCCCGCATCGCTCCCAGCATTTTATCTGCCGACTTCGCTCGTTTGGGCGAAGAAGTCCGAAATGTGGTGAAAGCAGGTGCCGACTGGATACATTTTGACGTCATGGACAACCATTACGTTCCCAATTTGACAATTGGCCCCATGGTTTGCGAGGCCATCCGCCCCCACGTGGACGTGCCAATCGACGTGCATCTGATGGTGGAGCCCGTCGATTCGCTGATTCCGATGTTTGCAAAAGCCGGCGCGAACATCATTACCTTTCATCCCGAAGCCTCACGCCACGTCGACCGTAGCCTCGCGCTGATCAGGGAACAGGGCTGCCTGGCTGGGCTGGTTTTTAACCCCGCCACACCCCTGGACTGGCTTGCACACGTGATGGATCGTGTCGACATTATCTTGTTGATGTCAGTCAATCCTGGCTTTGGAGGACAGAGCTTTATTCCTGGAACTCTCCCTAAATTGCGCCAGGCACGTGCGCTCATCGAACGTCACAGGGAGTCTGGTGGCCAACCCATTTCCCTCGAAGTCGATGGCGGGGTCAAGGTCGACAATATCCGTGAAATCCGTGCCGCAGGGGCAGATGCCTTTGTTGCTGGCTCAGCCATCTTTGGCAAGCCCGACTATCACGCCGTGATTCAGGAAATGCGGCTACAGATTGCCCAAGCCGATCACCTGACGTCTTGAGTCTGAACTGATGCTGAGTCAATCCGATCACCTGACCGCCTGGGCGTGCACCGATGCCAATTCATGACGCTGTGCTGCTCGACCTGGATGGGACATTGCTCGACACTGTCCCTGACATCGCCCACGCGGCCAATGCGATGCGCGCCGATCTCGGCCTGCCTCCCCTTGCGCAGGCCGAGATCGCGAGTTTTGTGGGACGGGGTGTCGATACACTGATTCTGCGGACCCTGGCAGCGGATCTGCGCGGCACTGAGGTTCCCGCGGAGCTATTTGAACGGGGACGCGCATCTTTCTACCCCCATTACCATGCGGTCAATGGACAAAAAGCCGTGTTGTTTGACGGAGTATTGCCAGGCTTGCACCAGCTGCAGACCATGGGGCTCAAACTCGCCATCGTGACCAACAAAGCCACTGAATTCACGTTACCGTTACTTGAGCGCACGGGCCTATCAGGCTTTATGCAAGCAGTTGTGTGCGGCGATACGCTAGCGCGACGCAAACCACACCCCGCTCCAATGTTGCACGCATGCGCGCTGCTGGGATCTACACCCGCGCGTAGCGTCGCGGTAGGTGATTCGGTTCACGACGCTGAGTCTGCTCGGGCTGCTGGTTGCAGCGTTTTAGCAGTGCCTTACGGCTATAACGAAGGCAACAGCGTGCAAACGCTGGATGTCGATGCTATAGTAGAAACCATAGAAGCAGCAGCTCTTTGGATTGCTGCACAACACGAAAACTCAAAATGACTTTATCGACTCGAATTCAGATTGTTGCAGGCGCCTCGTGGCGTTGGTGGCGTTCGTCTCTCGGGTGATGGGTTGTGTGTGATCGGTGATGGGGCCTTAAGCCTCAGCACCATGAAGTAAAAACCTAGCCCGCCCAACCTTGGCCGGGCTTTTTTATTATTCACCCCGGTTGGCTCTTAGCGAGAACCGCGTACATCATGACTGAAATTGAATTTAAAGCATTAGCAGCCCAGGGTTTTAACCGCATTCCACTGATCGCCGAAACTTATGCCGATCTGGATACGCCCTTAGGGATCTATCTCAAGCTTGCTCATAGCGGTGCGCATGGCGGCAAGAACACCTGCCTGCTCGAGTCCGTGGTCGGAGGCGAACGCTTTGGCCGCTACTCTTTTATCGGTCTACCCGCACACAATGTGATTCGTGCCCGCGGCACAACCACTGAGCTCCTGCACGATGACAAGGTCGTTGAAACCCACGAGGGTAATCCGCTTGACTTCATTTCTGAATACCAAAATCGCTTCAAGGTCGCACTGCGCCCGGGCATGCCTCGTTTTGCAGGTGGGCTTGCAGGCTATTTCGGTTACGACACGGTCCGACATATCGAACCGACGCTCGGCCCCGCCACCAAACCCTATCCGCCAGGCATGGGCGAAGGCCCACCTGACATTCTGTTACTCCAGATTGACGAGCTCGTTATTGTCGACAACCTGGCGGGACGCATCTATCTGATGGTCTACGCAGATCCTGCCGTGCCCGAAGCCTTCAACAATGCCCAGCAACGACTCAAAGAACTCCGGATTCGCCTGCGCAAACCGGTCGAGATTCCTTACAGTCACGCAAGCGTCGCCACCCAGGAAGAGCGTAGCTTTGCCAAAGAAGACTACCTCGCAGCGGTACGTCGCGCCAAGGAATACATCGCCGCAGGCGACCTGATGCAGGTACAAGTCGGCCAGGTGATCACCAAACCATTTAGCGACTCACCCCTGTCGCTTTACAGATCGCTGCGCTCACTCAATCCCTCGCCCTATATGTATTACTGGAATTTTGGGGACTTTCAGGTCGTGGGCGCCTCTCCCGAAATCCTGGTCCGCCAGGAATGCATTACTACAAAAGATGGCACCCCCACCGAAACACGCATCACCATCCGTCCGCTTGCAGGCACTCGCAAGCGTGGCGGCACACCCGAAGAAGACGCCGAGATGGCGCGCGAATTGCTGGCCGATCCCAAAGAACGTGCCGAGCATGTCATGCTGATTGACCTCGCACGCAATGACGTCGGTCGTGTGGCCAAAATCGGCTCTGTCGAAGTCACAGACACCATGGTCATCGAACGCTACTCACATGTCATGCATCTGGTTTCAAACGTAGCCGCAACCCTGTTACCTGGCCTGAGCAATATCGATGTGTTGCGGGCGTCGTTCCCGGCAGGCACTCTGACGGGCGCGCCAAAAGTACGCGCGATGCAGATGATTGACGAGCTCGAACCCGTCAGACGCGGCATCTATGGTGGTGCAGCGGGCTATCTCAGTTATGGCGGCGAGATGGATGTCGCGATCGCCATTCGTACCGGCATTATCAAGGATGGCATGTTGTACGTGCAGGCGGCAGCCGGAATTGTTGCGGACTCTGATCCTGAAAAAGAGTGGCTCGAAACCGAAGCCAAAGCGCGCGCGGTCCTGCGTGCAGCCGAACAAGTCCAAAACGGTCTTGATGACCCGTTCTGATGAACTGACAGGAAAAACAATATGTTGCTGATGCTCGATAACTACGATTCGTTTACCTACAACCTCGTGCAGTATTTTGGAGAACTCGGACAGGACGTACGCGTCTTTCGTAACGACCAGATTACCCTCAAAGAGATCGATGCGCTGGCACCCGACCATATCTGCATCTCGCCTGGCCCCTGCTCGCCAGCCGAGGCGGGCATTTCAATTGATGTGATCAAACGCTACGCGGGCAAGATCCCGCTACTGGGTGTCTGCCTGGGACATCAGGCCATTGGTGCAGCCTTTGGTGGACACATCATTCGGGCCAAAGAAATCATGCACGGCAAGACCTCCGAGATCACCCATACCGGATCGGATGTCTTCAAAGGCCTGCCCTCGCCTTTCACCGTCATTCGCTACCATTCGCTCGCGATTGAACGCGCGACCCTGCCTGAGTGCCTTGAGATTACGGCCGAAACCGCCGACGGTGAGATCATGGGAGTGCGCCACAAGACGCTCCCCGTCTACGGCGTGCAATTCCATCCTGAATCCATCCTGAGCGAGCACGGTCACGCATTGTTGCGCAACTTTCTCGAGCTTGATGCAGGTAAAAAGGAATAAGCATGTCAATCACACCTAGCGAAGCCTTGCACCGCTGCATCGAACACCGTGAAATTTTTCACGATGAGATGCTGCATCTGATGCGCATGCTGATGCGCGGCGAAATGTCGCACTCGATTGCAGCGGCCTTGCTCATGGGCCTACGAGTCAAAAAAGAAACCATTGGTGAAATCACTGCGGCCGCTCAGGTCATGCGCGAGTTTGCCACACCGGTCCATGTCGCCAATCCTCAGGATATGGTCGATATGTGCGGGACTGGCGGCGATGGCAGCAACACCTTCAACATTTCGACCACCGCGATGTTTGTCGCCGCGGCAGCAGGGGTACCCATTGCCAAGCATGGCGGGCGCAGCGCATCATCCTCCTCAGGTAGCGCCGATGTCCTCGAAGCGCTCGGCGCCAATCTGAGTTTGCAGCCCGAACAAGTCGCCGACTGCATTGCCGAGACCGGGATTGGCTTTATGTTCGCACCCGCCCATCACGGCGCGATGAAATACATCGCACCGGTCCGCAAAGAGCTCGGTGTGCGTACAATTTTTAACCTGCTCGGACCGCTCACCAATCCAGCGGGCGCCGCTAACCAGTTGATGGGCGTATTTCATGCTGATCTGGTGGGTATTCAGGTTCGAGTATTGCAGTTACTTGGTTCGCGTCATGTGCTGATTGTGCACGGCAAAGATGGCATGGATGAGGCGTCCCTGGGTGCCGGCACGCTGGTTGGCGAACTCAAGGATGGCAATATCCTTGAGTATGAAATCCACCCCGAAGACTTTGGTCTGCCCATGGCATCAAATCGTCACATTAAGGTGTCCAGCAAAGAAGAGTCCCGCACGCTTGTGCTCCAGGCGTTGAGTAACCATCCTGGCACAGCACGCGATATTGTTGCGTTCAACGCCGGGCTCGCGATTTACGTTGGCAATCACGCGCAGAGTATCGCCCAGGGTATCGCAATGGCTTTTGAAGCCATTGCAAGTGGAGCCGCGCGTGACAAACTTGAATCCTTTTGTGCCTTTACCCGGAAATTTGCAGCATGAGCGATATCCTCAATAAAATTCTTGCTGTTAAAGCCATAGAGGTCGCTGCAGCGCGTCTAGCCTATAGCGAGGCACAACTCTTACGCGAAGCCCATGCCCGCAAGGACGTGCGTGGTTTTGCTCAGGCCATCGAAGACAAGATCGCACACGGCCATGCTGGCGTAATCGCCGAGATCAAAAAAGCATCCCCTTCGAAAGGCATTCTGCGCGAGGATTTCAATCCCGCCGAAATCGCGATCTCCTATGCGACCCACGGGGCAGCATGCCTGTCCGTGCTGACCGATGTGCAGTTTTTTCAGGGTGCGGATGACTATTTGAGACAGGCGCGTGCAGCCTGTTTAATTCCCGTGCTGCGCAAGGACTTCATTGTCGACCCATATCAGATCGTTGCTGCCCGCGCGATGGGTGCGGATTGCGTGCTGCTGATTGTTGCGGCACTCGATCGTACCCAGCTCATCGAGTTTGAGGCCTGTGCATTCGATCTGGGTATGGATGTACTCGTCGAGGTCCACGATGCAAAAGAGCTCGAACTGGCACTCGAGATGGAGACCTCACTGCTTGGCATCAACAATCGGAATCTGCGCACGTTTGAAACATCACTGCAGACCACGATTGATCTGCTCCCCCGCATCCCCGCAGGCAAACGCGTCGTCACCGAGAGTGGCATACTTCATCCGCAAGATGTGCAGCGCATGCGTGGCCAGGGTGTTGATGCGTTTCTGGTCGGCGAGGCCTTTATGCGTGCACAAAACCCTGGCGAAGAACTCGCCAGACTGATTGCGTAATTTTTTTTACTGGCGGCGGCGCTCCAGCAACGTAAACAGCAACATGCCGCTCACCATCGCCGCTACAAAAACCAGGGCCTTCGAATATCCAGCTGCGGCGCTGACAATCGCTGGTCCGGGACAAAAGCCTGCCAACCCCCAGCCAATCCCGAAGGCCAGACTACCAAAGACCAGGCGTTTTGTGAGCGCCTGGCTGGTTGGCACTTGCATGGGCTGGCCGAGCAGACTGCGCGTGCGTTTGCGGGTCACAAAAAAGACCACCATCCCGACGCCAATAGCCCCTCCCATGACAAAGGCAAGGGAGGGATCCCATCGCCCGCCCAGATCCAGAAAGCCCAGCACTTTTGCTGGGTTTGCCATACCAGACATGATCAGGCCGAGTCCGAACACCAACCCCGCCAGTAATGCAGAAACATTCAGCATGGTTATGCTCGCTCTAATGTGAAAGGATTGGAATCAGATGGCGTACGACATAGACTGTCGCGAACCCTGAGATCATAAAAGCAAGGGTTGCCACCAGCGAACGCACCGAGCCGCGCGACAAGCCGCAGACGCCGTGCCCACTGGTACAGCCCGAGGCGAAGCGGGTTCCCAGCCCAACCAGTAGACCCGCCACGATCAATGTCACGGTATCAGCCTGGATCTCAGGTTTGGGGAACTGCGCGAACAAACCATACACGACGGGCGCCAAGACTATCCCAAGTAAAAATGCCACGCGCCAGACTCGATCACCATGCTGCGTCGACCACAAGTTGCCGAGAATACCGCTGATCCCCGCGATCCGACCGCAACTGAGCAAAAGGATGGCCGCAGCCACACCAATCAGTACGCCACCGCCAAGCGAAGACCACGGCGTGAACGATTCCCAATTTATCATGTGTTATTTCCCTTTCGTTGGTCAAGTTTCATTTTTGAATCCCCCCACCATCCACAATAAACCTTATTCCGTGCAAGTATCAAGCATCAGCCTGCTGGTGAGCAATTAGGATGCTTTTTAGAACCTTTTGTGATTTCGGACTATGCTTGAGTGTAATGGATTCTAAGTCGAGTCAACATGTTCCAAGAAGCCGAAGCCGATCCGAAGCTGTCACAAGAAGAGTTTAAAAAAATCGAGGCCAGACTGCGGGTACAGCTGGTCAATGAACAGTACCGGCATATCAACCGCCGTGACCGCGCCCTGCTGATAATGGTCGCAGGCATAGACGGTTCGGGTAAAGGCCAGACTATCAACCTGCTGAACGAGTGGATGGATCCGCGGCATGTTCATACGATTGCGTTTCCACCTCCCACTAAATCCGAAAAGTCCTTCCCGGCAGCCAGACGTTTTTGGCTCAGCCTGCCAGAGAAAGGCGAGATCGGGATCGTCTTTGGCTCTGGCTACACACCGCTCTTTCAAGAGGCGGCAAAAAAAAGCATTGACCCCGACAGCCTGGAGCGACAGATTCTCTTTGTGCGCCGATTCGAAGCCAACATGGTTGCAAATGGTGTCCAGGTCCTGAAACTCTGGTTTCACATGTCGCGTGATGCGCAACATGTCCGCACCGAAGAATTGCTCTCAAATCCGTCGACTGCGTGGCAGGTAGACAAACAAGATCTGAAGGCACAAAAAAACTTCAAGTCCATTCGTCGCTCGGCACAGCTGATCATCGAAGCAACCGATGCGCCCCATTCGCCCTGGGTCATTATTCCGAGCGCAGACCCCCAGCTGCGGGCAGTCCGTACAGCCCAGGCCGTGCTTGCCGCACTCAAGGCGGGTCCGATCAAGCTCCCTCCCTTTCATGATCCCGCCGCCGCACCACCCAGCCACAAACCAGTCAATCCCCTGGCTCAGCTCGATCGCAAGGCGTTACTTGGCAAAGTCGAATACGACGCACAGATACTCGCACTGCAAAATCGCCTGGCGGTTGCTGTACGCAGCAAACCCTTCCGAAAAAAAGCCATTGCAATCGTCTTTGAGGGCGCTGATGCGGCAGGCAAAGGTGGCGCAATCCGTCGTGTCACCCATGCCATTGACGCTCGGCAGTTCAACATCATGCCGGTTGCCGCTCCCACGGCCTCAGAGCTCTCGCGCCCTTACTTATGGCGCTTTTGGCGCAACGTTCCGAGCCACGGCCGCGTCTCAATTTTTGATCGCTCCTGGTACGGCAGGGTGCTCGTCGAGCGCGTTGAAAAGATCGTCAACCGACCAACCTGGTTTCGTGCGTACGAAGAAATCAATGACTTTGAACAGCAGCTCAGTTTGCATGGGATTATCGTGGTGAAATTCTGGCTGTCGATCACACCCGAAGAACAGCTCAGACGCTTTCGCGAAAGAGAGCATTCACCCTTTAAGCAATTCAAAATCACAACCGAAGACTGGCGCAACCGCCGCAAGCGTAAAGCCTATGACTCGGCAGCTAGAGATATGCTGATGCATACCAGCACGCCCCAAGCTCCGTGGCACGTCATCTCGGCCAATGACAAGCGCCATGCTCGCGTCGAAGTACTCAAACACATCGTACAGGCGATTGAACATGCACATACCTGACTGCACGCTTTGCCAAACAGCTGG
>CANBUF010000049.1 GCA_947372575.1 Alcaligenaceae bacterium
AAATGGCGCAGTGAGTTGCAGGAACATGACATGAAATCCACCAGGGGCAAGCTTGGTGCTGCCATGGGCAGGGATATCAATGCCTGTGACCTCACGCATTTTGGCGACACCATCCTCTGTTGTGACTGTGTGGAGTTCGACGCGTGTGGCGGCTTCGGATTGAACCGAAAGCAGTCGATCCCCAGTGGCGGATGGATTGACGATTTGCATATAGCCCGCACCATTTGTCTGGCCAGGTACGGATGCTCTGACCCACAAGTCATTGAGTTCGAGCTGACCCGCTGCAAAATCAGCAGCCATGCCGGTTGTCATGCATCCGAAACTCAGAATGGCCGCTCCACTGAGTGCGGATAGACGAAGCAATATTTTTTTAGCGATCAAAGACACGTGTGCATTCCTGTGTAGAGTGAATCATTGTTGCAAGATCAAGTGTAATCGAGCCAGTTTGTCAGGTATGTGCAGTATGCGCGCCTCACTATGACTGCGGCGGGGCTCAGGCGCCGTAGTTGCGCAGCGACTTCAGATCCAGGACTTCGACCGCGCCATATTCGACACGCACGAGTGCGGCGTGAACGAGCGCGCGTAATGATTGATTGACGCGTTGGCGCGATAGTCGGGCAAGATAGCCAATTTCTTCTTGGGTAATAGCCAGCCGCATCCCCATGCCGGGATAGAGCAATGGATTAAAGAGTTCAGCCAGGCAGCGTGCCACCCTTGCATCGGGGTCATGCAGACGATCGGATTCTGCTTTGCCAATGAATTGTGCGACGCGTTCATTGAGTTGATGCAGCAAGAAGCGGTTAAAGGCAATGCTGGTGTCAAGCAGCCATTCGAACGTGACAACAGGCATGCGTGCAACAACAGAGTCACGCAGTGCCACAACGTCGTAACGACGCTGCTCGCGCTTGAGTAAGGAGCCTTCACCAATCCACCCGCCAGAGGGTACGCCCGTCAGGCTGGCCAGTTTGCCATCGGCATTGCCGACCGAAACCTTTACCAGCCCCGAGATGACACCCAGCCAAACCTGTGCAGGTTCACCCCGACGTTCGATGGTGCTGCCCGCAGGATAGTTCAGTACTTGCGTATCGCGTTCGACGCGCGCCTGTTGTTCTGGCGTCAACATGTGAAACCACGCCGCGGCAAGTTGGAAAGACTCGTGCATCAACATCAGGACATACCCTAACTGAAGCCAGATTAAAGCCAGAATGTCAGTTTAATGACATTTTACTTAGTCTTGCACTTATACCTTATCTCTATAACAAAAGCGCAAACCAGAAGCGGTTTGAGATTGGATACAGATGTTGCGCTGCAAAAGAATCGGGCACGAGGAGACAGAGTGACGGATCGCGCTAAATCAACAATGAGCACGGCGCTGACATTTCCAGCGTTGCTAGCAGAGCATGCACGTACACGTGGAGATCGTCCTGCAATTCGTGAAAAGCGCCTGGGCATCTGGCAGACGCTGAGTTGGCATGAAGTGTTTGAACAGGTACAAAAAATTGCGCACGGACTGATGGAGCTCGGCGTGACAGCTGGCCAGCATGTCGCGGTGATCGGAGAAAATCGTCCGCAACTCTATATGTCGATGATGGCCACGCAGGCGCTTGGCGCGATTCCGATTGCGCTCTATCAGGATGCTGTCGCCCAGGAGATGGTGTATGTCCTGCAGGATGCTGATGTGCGCGTTGTGATTGTTGAAGACCAGGAACAGGTCGACAAAATGCTCGAAGTGCACGCGCAGTGTCCTTCTCTTAAGGCAGTGATTTATGACGATCCGCGTGGTCTGCGACATTACACGGATCCGCTATTGATGTCTGTCGAGGCTCTAGTATCAATGGGCAGTGCGCATCAGCAGGCACATCCAGAGCTCTATGCACAATGCGTGGAACGCGTCAGACCAGAAGATACAGGCGCGATGTTTTATACCTCGGGCACGACAGGCCAGGCCAAGGGCGTCGTGCTCACGCACCATGCGCTGATTGACCGTGCACGTGCGGTAGAGGTCATGGAGGGCCTGACGGATCGCGAAGATGTACTGGCCTACCTGCCGGTTGCCTGGATAGGTCAGAACATGTTCTCTTACTCGCAGCTGCTGGTGACGGGCTTTACGGTCAATCATCCCGAGTCGCCCGAGACCGTCGCAATCGATATGCGTGATATCGGCCCCACTTATTATTTTGCGCCGCCCCGTGTGCTCGAAGGCTTGCTTACACAAGTCACCATCCGGATGGAAGACGCCGGATGGCTCAAGCGCCGGATGTATGCCTGGGCGATGTCCGTCGCACGGCGCTCTGGTGCAAGTATTCTGGATGGCACGGCAGTCAGTCTCTGGGAGCGGTTGCAGTACTTGCTCGGCGATGTGATGGTGTATGGACCGTTACGTAATGCATTGGGAATGAGCCGCGTGCGTATCGCGTATACCGCGGGCGAGGCGATTGGTCCTGATCTGTTTGTGTTTTATCGATCGATTGGCATCAACTTAAAACAATTGTATGGATCAACCGAGACGGCAGTGTTTGTATGCGTCCAGGCCAATGGGCATGTCAAACCTGACACGGTTGGCCCACCTGTCGCAGGTGTTGAGGTGCGGGTATCTGCAGTCGGTGAGGTCCAGCTCAAGAGTCCCGGTCTGTTTAAGGAGTATTACCAGAATCCGCAAGCCACACGTGAAACCATGACAGAAGATGGATGGTTTAGAACGGGTGATGCGGGGTATCTGGATCAAGACGGACATCTGAAAATCATTGATCGTGCCAAGGACGTTGGCAAGCTCGCAGACGGCAGTATGTTTGCACCTAAATATCTAGAAAATAAACTCAAGTTTTTTTCGTACATCAAAGAAGTCGTCGCCTTTGGTGCGGATAAAAATGAAGTGTGTGTCTTTATCAATATCGATCTGGAGGCGGTCGGCAATTGGGCCGAGCGTCGAGGCCTGGCCTATGCAGGCTACACAGATCTGGCCGGACGCGATGAAGTGTATGACCTCATTGCAGAGTGTGTGGAACAGGTCAATCAGGATTTGGCGCAAGATCCGCAGCTTGCGGGCTCTCAGATCAGTCGCTTTTTAATTCTGCATAAGGAGCTCGATCCGGATGATGATGAGCTCACCCGCACACGCAAAGTGCGACGTGCCTTTATTGCACAGAAATATGGTGTGCTTGTTGAAGCCTTGTTCATGAAAAAAGACCATCAGTTTATTGAGACTGAAGTGAAGTTTGAAGATGGCCGGAAAGGCAAAATTTCTGCTGATCTGAAAATCAGGCCCGTGCGTGTTTATCCGGCAGCAATGCCAAAGGCAGCCTGATCATGACAGATACGCAGCGTGCCGCACGGATCGGAGAGGTTGTCCTTGAAATGGATGGCATCTCTCTGGGCTTTGGTGGCGTCAAGGCATTAACGGATATTTCATTCAATGTTCGCGAGCATGAAATCCGCGCAATCATCGGTCCCAATGGTGCCGGAAAGAGTTCGATGCTCAATGTGATAAATGGCGTTTATACGCCGCAACTTGGCAGCATCAAATTTGATGGCCAGGTGTTCGACCACATGAATCCACGGCGAGCCGCAGAGATGGGGGTCGCGCGTACCTTCCAGAATCTGGCCTTGTTCAAGGGGATGAGTGTGCTGGATAACATCATGACGGGTCGCAACCTGCGAATGAAGTCCGGAATTTTTGCACAGGCCATTCAGTTGCCCAGTGCGAGACGCGAAGAAATCGTACATCGCGAGTTTGTGGAAAACATCATCGATTTTCTCGAGATCCAGGCGTTTCGTAAAACCCCTGTAGGACGCCTGCCCTACGGATTGCAAAAGCGTGTGGATCTCGGTCGTGCCTTAGCGATGGAGCCTCGTCTACTGTTGTTAGATGAGCCGATGGCCGGCATGAACATCGAAGAAAAGCAGGATATGAGCCGCTTTATCCTGGACGTTAATGATGAGTTCGGCACCACAATCGTATTGATTGAACATGACATGGGCGTGGTGATGGATATTTCAGATCGTGTTGTGGTGCTCGATTATGGAAAGAAAATCGGTGATGGTACACCTGACCAGGTGCGCCAAAACGAAGATGTGATTCGCGCCTATCTCGGCGTGTCTCACTAAGGCAGAAAGAAGATGGGATTTTTCCTGGAAACACTTTTTGGTGGCTTGATGACCGGCATGCTGTATTCGCTGATCGGTCTCGGGTTCGTGCTGATCTTTAAAGCTTCGGGTGTCTTTAACTTTGCGCAGGGCGCCATGGTGCTGGTGGCGGCCTTGTCGATGGCAAGGTTCTCTGTCTGGATTCCGCAATGGCTTGGTTTTGAAAGCCTCTTGCTTGCGAACATCCTGGCGTTTGTGGTGAGTGCGGGCGTGATGTGCGTGCTTGCCTGGACGATCGAGCGCCTGGTGTTGCGTTATCTTGTCAATCAGGAGGCGACGACACTTCTGATGGCAACACTTGGCATCGCTTACTTTCTCGAAGGGCTTGGACAAATAGCATTTGGAGCTTCGGTGTATTCGATTAATGTCGGTATGCCCAAAGAGCCTGCCTTCATTCTTGAGAGCCTGTTTGAAGGCGGTATTCTCATCAGTCTCGAAGATTTAACCGCGGCCCTTGTGGCGGCAACCCTGGTGGCTGTGCTCGCACTGTTCTTTCAGGTCACAGCTACCGGTCGGGCACTGCGAGCGGTGGCTGATGATCATCAGGCCGCGCAGTCAGTGGGTATCCCGCTGAACCGAATCTGGGTGATCGTCTGGTCCGTCGCGGGCATCGTCGCGTTGGTCGCGGGTGTGATCTGGGGGTCTAAGTTCGGCGTGCAGTTCACGCTGGCGACTGCAACCTTGCGCGCTTTGCCTGTCGTGATTCTTGGAGGGCTGACATCGGTGCCAGGCGCCATCATCGGTGGTTTGCTGATCGGTGTAGGTGAAAAAGTTTCCGAGGTGTATCTGGGCCCGCTCGTGGGCGGTGGAATCGAGATCTGGTTCGCCTATGTGCTGGCGCTGGTATTTTTACTGTTCAGACCACAAGGTCTGTTTGGCGAAAAAATCATCGACCGCGTCTGAAACGCTTGAATCAAATATGGACCGGAAGACACCATGTTTTATCGTGAAAATGGGCAGTTCAAAACCAGCTATCGATCGGATCAGCAAATCTTTCCGATCCGCCAAGACCGGATATTCATTGCGCTTGTACTGTTGGTCGCATTTTTCGTGGTGCCTGCGATTGCCTCGGATTATTTCCTCAAGGCTTTGTTGATTCCGTTTCTAATCCTGGCTCTCGCTGCGATCGGCTTGAATATTCTGGTGGGCTATTGCGGTCAGATTTCGCTTGGTACGGGTGCGTTCATGGCGGTCGGCGCCTACGCGGCCTGGAATATTGGCGTGAGACTCCAGGACACGCCACTGGTGATACAGATCTTGCTCGGCGGATTTTTTTCAACGATCGTTGGTGTGATTTTCGGCATTCCAAGTTTACGGATTCGCGGTTTATATCTTGCGGTAGCCACACTGGCTGCACAGTTCTTTGTGGACTGGGCCTTTTTACGCATTCCGTTTTTTACGAACTATTCGTCGTCTGGCAACGTGTCTGTGCCAGCGCTCTCTGTGATGGGCATCTCGTTGCAGGGAGCGGTCCCCAGGTATTTGTTTGTTTTGGTCTTTGTGGTGGTGTTTGCCTGGCTCGCCAAGAATCTTGTACGCAGCGCTATGGGGCGTCAATGGATGGCGATTCGGGATATGGATGTGGCCGCTTCAGTGATCGGCATTCGCCCCATGTATGCAAAGCTCACCGCCTTTGCGGTGAGTTCATTCATTGTGGGCGTCGCGGGGGCGCTCTGGGGTTTTCTGCACCTCGGCTCGTGGGAGCCGCTGGCCTTTGATCTGAATCGTTCGTTCCAGTTGTTGTTTATGGTGATCATCGGCGGACTAGGCTCGATTCTTGGAAGTTTTTTCGGAGCGGCCTTCATCGTGCTCGTGCCCGTGGCACTCAACCATATCCCGCTTATGTTGGGCATTCCCCTTGCCGTGGATACGGCGGCGCACATCGAGCACATGATTTTTGGCTCCCTGATTGTCTTGTTCCTGATTGCCGAGCCGCATGGACTGGCCAGACTCTGGACGATTGGCAAAGAAAAGTTGCGGATCTGGCCGTTCCCGCATTAGGACCGCGCAGGTTGAATTGTGTTTTTGAATTTTATTTCCATACACCCGGCGACAAGATCGGGACATATAACCCGGTGCTCGATGAGCACTATCAGGAGTATCAGAGATGAAAAGAATAACGATTAAACAGCTGGCAGCAACAATGACCGTCGCAGGTGCCCTGGGCACCCTGTCATTGCCTGCTGTGGCAGAAGATCAGTTTGTGCCGCTGCTTGCGTATCGCACAGGTTCCTTTGCGCCTCTGGGCATTCCCTGGGCCGATGGAAAAATGGATTATCTCAAGCTTGTTAATGCTCGTGGGGGCGTCAATGGTGTGAAGATGACCTACGAAGAATGCGAAACCGCTTACGCGACAGATCGTGGTGTCGAGTGTTATGAGCGTCTCAAAGATCACGCCCCAACAGGCGCTTCAGCGTTTGATCCGCAATCGACTGGCATTACGTTTGCGGTCAGCGATAAGGCACCCGGGGACAAAGAGTCCATCATGACAGTGGGCTATGGCTTGTCGCAGTCTACCGATGGATCGGTGTTCCCCTGGAATTTTCCTCTGCTCGGTACCTACTGGACAGCGGCCGATGTGATGATCCAGGATATCGCCAAGCGCGAAGGCGGGATGGACAAACTCAAGGGCAAGAAGATCGCACTGGTTTATCACGATTCGCCTTATGGCAAAGAGCCCATCGCCTTGTTGCAGGAACGTGCCAAGAAAGAAGGCTTTGAGTTGCTGCTCTACCCGGTGACGGCACCTGGTGTAGAACAAAAGTCCACCTGGCTGCAGATTCGCCAGGCCAAGCCGAATTATGTGTTGCTCTGGAGTGCAGGGATCATGACGCCGACCGCATTGCGCGAGGCGCAGGCCACTGGTTATCCGCGCGACAAAATGTACGGCATCTGGTGGGCTGCGTCTGAAGGTGATGTAAAAGATCTGGGCGCCGTAGCAAAAGGCTATAACGCGGTCACGATCCACAACACCGCGGGTCGCGGCAAAGTCCATGACGAACTCAAAGCCCTTGTGTATGACAAAGGCCAGGGTTCTGATACCAATGGGACCACCGTCGGCACGATTGCGCACACCCGCGGCATGGTGATTTCGATGCTGACTGTCGAGGCGATTCGCACAGCCCAGGAGAAATTCGGTAAAGGCAAATCGATGACGCCGGAGCAGGTGCGCTGGGGTCTTGAGCACCTCAACCTGACCCAGGAACGCTTGAACGAGATCGGCTTCGGTGAGCTCATGCGACCCGTGCAGACTAGCTGCATGAATCATACGGGCGATGACTGGACGCGCATCATTCAATGGGACGGCAGCAAGTTTGAAATCAAGCCTGACTGGTATCGCTCTGACGCAACAATCATTGCGCCACTGGTCAAAGATGCTGCTGCTAAATATGCCAAAGACAAGAATCTCACACCGGTTATGTGTGAAGGCTAAGGTCTGACCGTTCGCGGCAGGGTGTCAGAACCACAACACCATGCCGCGGTCTGCACCACTGAAGCAAGGATGAATATCACCATCATGAATGCTGCTACGCTCCAGGCCCCTGTAATCAGTACGCAAAATTCGGCCGCACCGAACATCCTGCTCGAGGTCAATGGCATCGAGGTTATCTACAACCACGTGATTCTTGTGCTCAAAGGGGTTTCACTAAATGTGCCGCAAGGCAAAATCGTGGCCTTGCTGGGTGCAAATGGCGCAGGTAAAACCACAACGTTGCGTGCCATTTCAAATTTATTGCAGGGTGAGCGCGGCGACGTCACGAAAGGCAATATTGTGTTTCGTGGTGAACGTATCGATCGCCTGACACCTGCCGAACTGGTCAAGCGAGGTGTGGTGCAAGTGATGGAGGGGCGGCATTGTTTTGCACACCTGAGTATCGAAGATAATTTACTGACGGGTGCCTATACCCGTAATCTTGGTCGTGCCGAACTCGCAGATGCCCTTGAAAGGGTGTATCAATATTTTCCCCGGCTCAAGCAGCGCCGCACCAGCCAGGCAGGCTATACCTCTGGCGGTGAACAGCAGATGTGCGCGATCGGGCGCGCATTGATGGCGGATCCCAGGATGATTCTGCTCGACGAACCGTCCATGGGTCTGGCGCCGCAAATTGTTGAAGAGATCTTTCAGATCGTTAAGGATTTGAATGAGCGTGAAGGGGTCAGCTTTTTATTGGCCGAACAAAATACCAATATCGCGCTGCGCTACGCGGACTATGGTTATATTCTCGAAAATGGCCGTGTGATGATGGATGGTGCCGCACAGGCGCTTGCCGAGAATGAAGATGTCAAAGAGTTTTATCTTGGTATTTCAAGTGGCGCACGCAAGAGCTTTCGCGACACTAAATTTTATCGCCGCCGCAAACGCTGGCTGGCATGATGGCAAAGAGAATCCTACATGTCTGAATTTTATGACGCGCGCGAGACGCGTGATCCCGGCTTGCGAGAGCGCGACCTGATGCATGCATTGCCCGTTGCAATTGCGCGAGCGATCGCAAGTGCGCCAGCTGTAGCGCGGCAGTTGCAAGGCTTGGATCCACGCGCAATCACCACGCGTGAAGCGCTCGCCGCAATACCTGTCATTCGCAAACATGAATTGCTTGAGGCGCAACTTCATGCGCGCCAGACTCAGCCATCTAGTGCCGGGCCCATCGAGCGTATTTTTGGTGGTTACTCGGCCATCGGATGGGGCCAGGCGCTGCGGGTATTTGCATCACCCGGACCAATCTATGAACCAGAAAGCGCACGCAGTGATTACTGGCGGTTTGCGCGTGCTGTCTATGCCGCAGGATTCCGTGCAGGTGATCTGGCACATAATTGTTTTTCATATCATTTCACGCCGGCCGGCTCCATGATGGAAACTGCTGCCCATGCGGTAGGTTGTACCGTTTTTCCGGGAGGTGTGGGCCAGACGGAGCAGCAAGTTCAGGTCATGCATGATCTGGCACCCAATGGCTATATGGGGACACCGAGCTTTTTAAAAATCATCCTCGAAAAAGCCGAAGCCATGGGCGTGCAGCTGCCGTCATTGCGCTGCGCGCTTTTATCTGGTGAGGCCTTTGCACCCTCATTGCGCGACTGGCTGTCTGCGCGTGGCGTCAACGCCTATCAGGCCTATGGCAGCGCTGATCTTGGAATGATTGCTTATGAATCCGTCGCACGAGAGGGCTTGATTCTCAGTGAGGATTTGCTGCTTGAAATCGTGCGACCTGGCACGCAGGATGTCGTGCCTGATGGCGAGGTGGGTGAGGTCGTTGTGACGACACTCAA
>CANBUF010000050.1 GCA_947372575.1 Alcaligenaceae bacterium
GCGGCCATTACAAAGGTCAGAAACAGATCTGGTTTTTGCTGCGCATGGTTGGGCGTGATGCGGATGTCTGCCTGCGTGCGACACCTCATCCAGAGTTTGATGCCTGGCGCTGGAGCCCTTATTGGGTCTCGCTTGAGGCTGTCATTGACTTTAAGCGCGAGGTATACACCCTTGCGCTCAATGAATTGGCGCCCCTGATTTTCAGGCGTTTGAATGAAACCCGTTTTTTACGCCGTGGTACCCATGACGAAACCAATACACAAGGATTTCAGCAGGGTGTTGACCCGAGCGTGCGTCCGCAGACCTGAAACGTTCACTATCAGCATTCGTTCAGTAGAAGCATTCGTTCAGTAGTAGCATTCGTTCAGTAGCAGGACTCTTTCAGTAGCAGCATTCAGTAGCAGTATTCATTCAGTAGCAGTATTAAAAAAAGGGCAGTGCTATCAAGTAGCACTGCCCTTTTGACTTGCTGCATTCGAGCTATTATTTCAGGCGTTTGATCAAGCTGGAAGTATCCCAGCGAGATCCACCCATTTTTTGTACATCCGCATAAAACTGATCGACTAAGGCGGTCACAGGAACGCGAGCCCCATTGCGACGTGACTCGTCAATGACGAGACTCAGATCCTTGCGCATCCAGTCTACGGCAAAGCCAAAATCAAACTTGTCATCCACCATGGTTGCGCCACGGTTTTCCATTTGCCAGCTTTGAGCCGCGCCTTTGTTGATGACATCAAGCACCTGCTTCATATCAAGTCCGGCAGCCTGACCGAAGGCAATGCCCTCAGACAATGCTTGCACCAGGCCAGCGATACAGATCTGGTTGACCATTTTTGCAAGCTGACCCGCTCCAACAGGGCCGACCAGGGTGACCGCACGTGCCATGACTGCAATGACGTCACGTACTGCTTCAAAGTCCTGTGCATCACCGCCACACATCACTGTCAGCATGCCGTTGACTGCACCTGCCTGTCCACCCGAAACCGGTGCGTCAATAAAACGCAAGGATTGTTGCGTGGCAAGCGCATGCAATTCACGTGCAACCGAAGCAGAAGCTGTTGTATGGTCGACGTACGTTGCACCCGCATGCATACCTGCAAAGGCACCATCATCGCCTAGCACGATGCTTCTTAAATCATCATCGTTGCCAACACATGAAAAAACAATCTCAGCACCAAGCGCCGCCTCGCGAGGAGTAGGCGCCGCGTGCCCACCGAACTCGCTGACCCACGCCTGGGCTTTCTGGGGTGTACGGTTGTACACCGTGACCTGATGGCCGGCCTTGGCAAGGTGACCTGCCATGGCCAGTCCCATCACACCCAGGCCGAGGAACGCGACCTTGCGAGGTGTGGAGGGCTCATACGTCTTAGCGTTGATGCTGGCCATGTGATTAACTCTCTTCGACGAAGGCTTCTTCGCGTTTTTTCGAGATAGACGGCAACATGACAACGATCACCAGTAGCAATGCAACAGCCAATAGTGAGGCAGACAGTCCACGATCCAGGAAGGTCATGTAGTTACCACGTGACAGCAGCAGGGCGCGACGGAAGTTTTCTTCCATCATTGGACCCAGCACCAGGCCGAGCATCAGAGGCGCGCCTTCGCATTTGAGTTTGCTCCACAGGTAGCCGATGACGCCAAAGGATGCTGTAGTGAAAATATCAAACGTGTTGTAGTTCAGTGAATACACACCAATCGTACAAAACACCAGAATCGCAGGGAACAAAATACGGTAAGGTACTTTGAGCAGTTTGACCCAGATACCAACCAGCGGCAGGTTCAGAACCACGAGCATCAGGTTACCAATCCACATTGATGCGATCAGGCCCCAGAACAGCTGTGGGTGGCTTGTCATCACCTGAGGACCAGGCTGAATGTTATGAATCGTCATGGCACCGACCATCAGCGCCATCACAGCGTTACCTGGAATACCAAGTGTCAGCAGCGGGATGAAGGAAGTCTGTGCACCAGCATTGTTTGCGGCTTCAGGGCCAGCCACACCAGCAGGGTGACCTTTACCGAAACGCTCAGGATGTCTGGAGATTTTCTTCTCAAGCGTGTAGGACGCAAATGATGACAGAACAGCACCACCGCCTGGCAGAATTCCCAGAATCGAACCCAATGCTGTACCACGAACAGCAGCAGGCCATGACTCTTTGAATTCTTGTTTGTTTGGATAGAGTGAACCCATGGTTCCCGAGAGATCCACGCGATTTTCTTTTTGCTCGAGGTTGGTCATGATTTCGGCAAAACCGAACACACCCATGGCGACGATTGCAAAGTCCAGACCGTCTTGCAGCTCAGGAATACCAAAGTCAAAACGGGCAACACCGGAGTTCACATCCGTGCCAACCATACCTAGCAGCAAGCCTAGCAAGATCATGCAAATTGCCTTGATCAGTGAGCCAGAAGCCAGAACCACCGCACCAACCAGGCCGAGCACCATCAGAGAGAAATACTCCGCAGGGCCAAACTTGAATGCAACTTCTGCGAGTGGTGCTGCAAACGCAGCCAGCAGCAATGTCGCAACGGTACCTGCAAAAAACGATGCCAAACCAGCGATAGCCAATGCAGCGCCCGCTCGTCCGTTTTTCGCCATAGCGTGCCCATCTAGGGTCGTCACCACCGAGGAAGTCTCACCTGGCAGGTTGACCAGAATGGCGGTCGTTGAACCACCATACTGTGCACCGTAATAAATACCGGCCAACATGATCAGGCCGGCAATTGGAGGCAACACATAGGTAATTGGCAACAGCATGGCGATCGTAGGCACAGGGCCCAGACCAGGTAAAACACCAACCAAGGTTCCAAGCAAGCAACCCATTAAAGCGTAAAACAGGTTTTCGGGTGTGAACGCAACACCGAAACCCATGATCAAGTTATTAATTAAGTCCATGTCAGCAATCTCCTTAGTTCAGGCCGAGAAATGATGGCCAGATTGGGAATACCAACCCCAGACCTTTAACAAAAGATACCCAGCAAAGCAGCGTCAGAAACGCAGCATTCATCAGGGACACCTTCCAGCTGTGCTCATGACTTGCCAGGCTGCTGACAGCGACAAGAATAAACAGAGAAATCACCATGCCCAGTGGGCGCAGGGTAAAGCCGAACAGGACGATCGCGCCAACAATAATCGCAAGGATTTTGAAGTCAAAACGCTCAACCTCTGTTTCTTCCGTGGACTTGCGCAATGAGCCAAGGAGAATCACGAAGCCGAGGATAGCCATCACTACCCCCAGCCAATGTGGAAAGTAGCCAGGTCCCATCCGGGCGGCTGTACCCATTGAATAGCTGGTGGCCTTTAAGGCAAATCCCAGTCCAAGCAGGATGAACATCACCCCTGACCAGAAATCCTGTTTATTTCTAAGCTGCATGGTAAGTAGCTCCTTGACTGCGCTGCTAATAGTTTTGATAAAAATGAAACGTTCGGCACCCCAAAAGTGACGCCTTGGTTTTGCAACTTCATTGTGATGATATTTTTATCAATGAAGCAGCAAGGACTGCATGGTAATTGAGTAAAGCCCCAAAGCAAACCCTGAACTAACCCATAAGGAGTGGGGTTTTCCCTAGAGAAATGCAGAAAAGTTCAGGAATAGACCTTACACGAGCCTTTCATCGTCAAAATGGTGCGCATTCGACTGTAGGTTTTTATGCTTCCTGAACGTTAGCTTACAAAAATTCAAGTGCAACACTAGTTACGAATAAACATTTTTGCTTTACGATAGCAACATGTTAGAAGACCTCGATCAATTATCCGAACGCTTGACCGCGCTGGTTGCACATACGCAGCAACTTGCCGCTGACCGTCAGGCCCTGCAGACCCGCCTGAATCAGGTAGAGTCAGAGCGCGATGCTTTGGCTGCTCAACTCGATCACGAAGGTGCGCACGCAAAGCTGCTACGCACTAAAGTTCAGTCTTACGAATCCGAAATTGAAGGTTTGCGTACCCAATCTTCAGCCAAGCATGCTGTGTTGCAAGGTTCGCTGGACTTGTTTAAACAAGAGCAATCTACCCTCCAGGCTCAGCTTGACGAGCGTGATCACGAAGTCACGGCGTTGCGCGCCGCCACCATTCAAGCAAAAGAGCGTATTGATGCAGTGCTTGAGCGATTACCCGGTGCGCAGCCTCAGGAGCAAAGCTAATGGAACGCGTTGATATTTCTATTTTGGGGCGTGAGTATTCTCTGTCTTGTCCCGCCGAAGAAAAGGCAGCACTGACTGCTGCTGTTCAGCATGTCAGTCAGCTCGCGGGACGCATTCAGGGATCGGGTAAGGTGTCAGGCAACGAGCGTATTGCTGTGATGGCCGCGATCCAGATCGCTGTTGAGCTTTTATCCATGCGCGCACCAGACGGTCCGCTAGGCGGGTTGGCGGTTGGTGACTTCAAGCGTAGAATGGACACATTGAATGCGATTCTAGACTCGGCACTGCCGAAAGCTTCGCAGCATTGAATTTAAAGTTTGTCCCTGCTGTGTTCGTGATGGTCAAATATTCTCAGAACCAATGCTTATGGCATACATAGGTTGCGGGATAGCTAGGTGGGTGTGCGTGCCTCTCGCAGATGCGCTCAAAGCCAGCAGATCGCGGCCAACTTGAACTTACGGTTCGAGATGCCGGCCTATACGGCACAAGCGGGGCATTTATCAGACGGGTTTGCATCTTTAGAGATGCGAGCCCGTTTTTTATGTGACGTCAACCGAAAAATTTCATTTCACCAGCACGCGTGTGCCGAAATAAATTTCGCTTGTTGCATTCATATGCCTTCAGGTACGCGGGTGTCGCGCTGAAAACCAAAAGAGCACAATGCCCGCAACGATCATGGGCAGCGAAAGCCATTGACCCATGGATAGTCCCGCAGTCAGTAAGCCAAGGAAGTCATCAGGTTCGCGTGCGAATTCTGCAACAAAGCGAAAAAAGCCATACCCAACCAAAAAAATTGCACTGACTTGACCCGTCGGGCGTGGCTTGTTGGCAAACCACCACATCAGGATAAAAAGCAGCAGACCTTCGAGCCCCAACTGATAAAGCTGGGAGGGGTGTCGCGCGATGCCGTCACCGCTCTGGGGAAAGACCATTGCCCAGGCAAGCGTGCTGGGGCGTCCCCACAGCTCACCATTGATAAAATTCCCCATACGGCCTGCTGCAAGCCCCAGTGGAATCAGCGGGGCGACAAAATCGCTGACTTCAAACCATTTGTAGCCACGGGATCGCGCCAGCCAGGTAATCATGAGCAAAACCCCCAGCAAGCCGCCATGAAAAGACATGCCGCCTTCCCAGAGATAAAAAATCTCAGTGGGGTGTGATGCGTAATAAAGTGGCTTGTAAAAAATAACATAGCCAAGCCGTCCACCCGCAATGACGCCGAGCACGCCATAAAAGATGATGTCTTCGAGGTCTTTTAGTGTCAACCGGGTTTTTTTGTGCGCAATACGCCACCGACCAAGCAGCCATGCTGAAGCAAACGCCAGCAGGTACATCAGTCCATACCAGTGAATTGCCACGGGGCCAAGACGCAGCGCGATCGGATCAAAATGTGGAAATTGAAGCATCACAAGCCATGATTTAAAAGATGTCCGATAATAACCCTTGAAATTCATACTTCGCTATCTTTAACTTGTGAATCCTTACTGGGTATTTAGTCATGGCAAATAACGATCGTTCAAAGCATATTACCGAAGGCATTACTCGCGCACCCAACCGTTCGATGTACTACGGAATGGGTTATCAGGAGTCGGATTTTGAGAATCCGATGATTGGTGTGGCCAATGGCCATTCAACCATTACTCCTTGCAATAGTGGTCTGCAGCCTTTGGCTGATGCAGCGGTCGTTGCGATTCGCGAAGCCAAGGCCAATCCTCAGATTTTCGGAACCCCCACCATTTCTGATGGTATGTCGATGGGCACCGAGGGCATGAAATACTCGCTCGTATCGCGTGAAGTGATTGCCGACTGCATCGAGACTGCGGTGCAAGGGCAGTGGATGGATGGCGTGGTTGTCGTAGGTGGATGTGATAAGAATATGCCTGGTGGCATGATTGGTATTGCCCGCTGCAACGTACCCGGCATTTATGTCTACGGTGGCACGATCAAGCCCGGCTCCTACAAAGGCAAGGATTTGAATATTGTTTCAGTGTTCGAGGCTGTGGGTGAATTCACCATGGGTCGCATGAGCACTGAAGACTTCAAGGCCATCGAACAAAAAGCAATTCCGGGTTCTGGATCCTGTGGTGGCATGTATAGCGCCAATACAATGAGCTCTGCCTTTGAAGCTATGGGTATGGCCCTGCCATATTCGAGCACCGTAGCCAACGAAGATGGCGCCGCGATTGCTAATGCTGCTGAGTCTGCCCGCGTGTTGGTCGATGCTGTGCGCAATGGTCGCCGCCCACGCGACATCATTACGCGTCAGTCACTCGAAAACGCAGTGTCCGTCATCATGGCGATCGGTGGCTCCACCAACGCAGTGCTGCATTTTCTGGCGATCGCACACGCTGCCGAGGTGCCATGGACAATTGATGACTTTGAGCGTGTCCGTCAGCGCGTGCCAGTTTTGTGTGACCTAAAACCTTCAGGCCAGTTCCTGACCGTTGATCTGCACCGTGCAGGCGGTGTGCCGCAGGTCATGAAGATCCTCTTGAATGCTGGTCTGCTGCATGGTGAGTGCATGACGATCTCCGGCAAGACGATCGCCGAAGTACTCAAAGATGTTCCGGACCAACCGCCAGCTAATCAGCAGGTCATCCGTACCATCGATAAAGCACTCTACGCTCAAGGCCATCTTGCGATTCTGAAGGGAAACCTTTCTCCAGAAGGCGCTGTTGCCAAGATCACCGGCCTTAAAAACCCAGTGATTACGGGCCCTGCACGCGTATATGACTCCGAAGATGATGCAATGAAAGCTATTATGGATCGTCAGATTCAGCATGGTGATGTACTGATCATTCGCTATGAGGGCCCTAAAGGCGGGCCAGGCATGCGTGAAATGCTTGCGCCAACCTCGGCACTGGTTGGGCAGGGCTTGGGCGAAACCGTTGGCCTGATTACAGATGGTCGTTTCTCCGGCGGTACCTGGGGCATGGTTGTTGGACACGTCTCACCGGAGGCCTACGTCGGCGGTTTGATTGGTCTGATTAAAGAAGGTGACTCAGTCACGATTGATGCGCATAAGCTGCTGTTGCAACTGAATGTGCCAGAGGACGAGATTGAGCAGCGCCGCAAATTGTGGAAGCAGCCTGCACCTCGTTACACACGCGGCGTATTAGCTAAGTTCGGACATTTGGCCAGTACAGCCAGTCGTGGAGCAGTCACGGATGCCTTTGACGAGTAAGCCACTGCGCTGGTTGAGTTGTCTGGTAAAGCCCAAGACCTTAGCGGTCTTGGCGTTCGCTGGGGCCTGCGCTCTGCTGCAGGCCCCGGCGATATCCCAACGTTCGGCCGATAGTGCGCTGTCCAAAATTCCAGCTGATAGTGCGCTGTCCATAAGTACTGTCGATATTGGGCTGTCCCAAAGTCCGGCAAGTAGTGCATTGTCCCAAAGTCCAGCTGATCGTGCGCTGTCTCCAGCTGACGTTGCCTTAGGGTTCGAGCTGATCAAGAGTAAGACCTGCCTGGGTTGTCATCAGATAGATACCAAAAGGGTCGGACCAGCTTTCGAGCAGATCGCACAACGGCATGGCGATACGAAAGGCGCTGTCGACTATCTGGCTGGAGCGATTCGTCAAGGTGGGCGAGGGCGTTGGGGTGCCGTGCCGATGCCGGCCCAACCGCATGTAACTGAGGTGGAATCACAGCAAATTGCTCAGTGGATTTTGTCGCTTAAGCACTGAGGGCCTTGGCATGTCAGATGCATAGATCGTGACCGTGTATCCGATTTCGAAAGACATACGCATGCAGAGATTTAATATGGTCTCAGAAAATGCACAGAGGTTTAGATTGAGTAAATGTTGTGCCCGTCGGTGCGCAGAGACTCGTTCCGAGTTGCAGCTGCATCATTTGATGCGAGAACACTAAGATTCAACAGATGTTGCATAAGTTATTGAGAGAATACTGAGTTTGAAGATATGTACGGTCAGTTGGTGCGAGGGTATCGCGGTTGAGAACCTGCTGAACTATTTGGTGAGAAGGTGCTGAACTATTTGGTGAGAAGGTGCTGAGCTTGAACAGATGCAGCTTTAGCTGGTGTGAGAGCATTGAGTATGAGCGAAACCGAAAAAAATCGTAACACCCGGAGTAGGGCTCAGTAACGTATTCTTTAAATATTCATATAGCTATTCAGGAGTTACGTATGACAACTTCAATTCAAACGGCAGTATTTGGTGGTGGATGTTTCTGGTGTACAGAAGCTGTATTCAGCGCCCTTGCTGGAGTAGATTCGGTACAGTCCGGATATTGTGGTGGCAGTCTGGCTAACCCCAGTTACGAGCAAGTATGTACGGGGCAGACTGGGCATATTGAGGTCATCCAAATTCAATTTGATCCCGCAGTCGTTTCTTACGAAGCGTTACTTGAAGTGTTTTTTGCAACACATGACCCCACAACACCAGGCCGACAGGGCAATGATGTGGGCCCTCAGTATCAGTCCGTAGTGTTCTGGCAGGCGCCCGCGCAGCAAGTGGCGGTCGAAGCAAAAATTCGTGATTTAGATGCGTCAGGTGTCTATTCGGCCCCAGTATGCACAGAAGTACTTCCTGCAGCAAAGTTCTGGCCCGCAGAAAATATGCATGACAATTATTTTGCTTTGCATCCGAATCAAGGATATTGCCAGGTCGTGATCGCTCCGAAAGTAGAAAAGTTTAAAAAATATTTCTCAGCAAAATTAAAGAGTTAGCCTCATTTTGGCAAATATATCCTTCAAAACATACAAATAACGGGCGGGAATCCAAGCAGGATAAAGTTATCTATGCTCTAATCTCGCTCCTTCGCTGCAGTAATAACCCGAACAGGGTTTTTACGGTACGGATCTAAAGTAGGGCTCAATACTCTACTGTCGGATTCACCAGCACGAAGAAAAGATTTAAAGATTCAAGATGAAATCAAGTCAGCAAGGTGAGTAAGTTACTAGCTTCCACCAAGTGATTTGACAGGAAATAAAAACTCCTTCATAATCTCGTTTCTCTGCAGTTGGAAACAAAGCAGAAAAGCAGTCAGGCAGTCAGCTGAAGTTGCAGATAGCAAGATCTTAGGGTCAAGCTGGTGTGTAAATAAGAGCAGATAGCCGAAGTTGCTGAATTACCGAATACGAGTAACACGCTCTTTAAAAATTTGACAACCGATAAGTGTGGGCGCTTGGAATGAGTGCGCAGGCATTGTGGCTGTAACAGGTCATGATGTTGCAAACGAAATCAAGTGCTCACTAGAAGTGAAATAGTACCTCTGTATTTATATGGAGAATACG
>CANBUF010000051.1 GCA_947372575.1 Alcaligenaceae bacterium
ATCATAAAACCAATAAAAATTGCGGCCCTCAGCCGTCGGGAGAACAAATGTATTCAAGACGCTTTTTGGTACGTGCGCTGGCACTGACCGCTGCGCTGGCGGCAATGACCTCTATTCAGGTTGCTGCCCAGGCGCAGGACTTCCCATCCAAGCCTCTGACGGTGGTAGTCCCGTATCCGGCTGCGGGGGCTGCGGATATTTTTGGTCGCTCGATCGCGATGGCGATGGAGGAAGCACTCAAGCAAACGGTGATCGTTGAAAATCGACCAGGGGCGGGCGGCAACCTGGGAATGACCTATGTCGCGCGCAGCAAGCCCGATGGCTACACCATTGGCCTGGGGACTATTGGTACTCAGACGATCAACCAGTTTATCTATCCTGAGATGCTGTTCGATCCCGAAAAGGATCTGATACCAATCGCACTGGTTTCCACCACGCCGAATGTACTGGTCGTGTCCGCAACCTCACCCTGGAAAAACCTCGGCGATGTGATTGAGGCCGCTCGCAATAGCAAAGATAAAAAGCTTACCTACGGCACACCAGGTATCGGTTCATCGCCCCATCTGACGGGTGCTTATTTTGAAGCGATGACGGGTGTTGAATTGCTGCATGTGCCGTTCAAGGGGATCTCGGGTTCGATGCCGGCACTGATCGGCGGACAGATCGACATGCTGTTTGATAATTTGCCTGGCTCGGTCAATCAGATTAAAGATGGCACACGTATCCGGGGTATTGCGGTAACCTCAGCTGAGCGCAGTCCGTTTGCCAAGCAGTTACCAACCTTTGACGAGTCGGGTGTAAAGGGTTTTGACGTAACGGCATGGTTTGCCATCTACGCACCCAAGGGCACGCCACAGCCTGTCATGAATAAACTGATCGAGGCAGCACGTGTTGGATTGAAGTCTGAAAAAGTGGCCCTAGCTTACGAAAAACTGGCTGCCACACCTGGTAATTTATTTGGTCCCGATCTCGCTGCCTTTGAAAAATCAGAGCGTGCAAAATGGGGCAAACTTGTCAAAGAACGGGGGATTAAAGCAGAATGAAAGGCGCAACCGCATTGGTAACGGGGGGCAGTCGAGGCATTGGCCGGGCTGTGGTGCAACGCTTGATCGATGAGGGCTACGAAGTCATTAACTTTAGTCGCACCGCACCGAAACAATTGTTGCCGGGTGAGATTTTCGAATCGGTTGATCTGGGTGACGCCAAGCGCACACGCGAAGCCGTAGGTGACTGGGCAGCTAAAAAAGATATTCTCAATCTGGTCAATAACGCCGGCATGATTCATGCCGCAAAGCTCGAGGATATTGATATCGACGATATTGATCAGATGGTTGCGCTGAATATGGTGGCGCCGATTTTGCTGACACAAGCAGTCTTGCCTGCAATGCGCGCCAACAAGTTTGGCCGCATCGTGAATATTGGCAGTCGAGCAGGTCTGGGTAAATCTGGCCGAACAGGCTATGGCGGCACCAAGGCGGGTCTGGCGGGCATGACGCGTACCTGGGCACTTGAGACTGCGACACAGGGCATTACGGTCAACGCCATTGCGCCAGGCCCCATCGAAACCGAACTGTTCACCGCCTCGAATCATCCTGATGCCCCGCAGACGATTAAGATTCGCGAGTCTGTTCCGTTGGGCAGGTTTGGTACACCCGAAGAAGTCGCACATGCGGTTTGTATGCTGATTGATCCTCGTGCGGGTTATATCACTGGTCAGCTGATCTACGTCTGTGGCGGTTTGTCTGTTGGCCTGACGGGTTAAGGTGTGTGATCGTGCTCAATAAAACCCGTTTGACCGCATGCGTGCTGGGATGCTTAGCCATATTTGCGAGTGCGACAATCCCTGCCCAAACTTCAACGTATCCGGATAAACCCATCACGATGGTGGTCCCTTTTGCTCCGGGTACGCTGACAGATATTCTGGCCCGGATTCTTGCCAATAAATTGGCAGAGAGTTTGGGACAGCCTGTTATTGCTGAAAACAAAGCGGGTGCGGATGGCAATATTGGGGCGAATTTCCTCATGGCCGCACCGGCCAATGGCTACACACTGATGGTGGGTCCTACTAGCATTGGGGCGATCAATGTCACTCTGCATAAAAATGCCAGATACGATCCACAGCGTGATTTTGTTGCGATCACCAACATTGCGACCGTCACCAATGTGTTGGTGGTGGGCCCCGATGTTCCCGCTAAATCGGTACAAGAACTCCTGGCACTGCTTAAAACAAAAGGCTTGAGCTTTGGTTCGAGTGGTGCAGGTGGAAGCATGCACCTGTCTGGCGAAATGTTCAAAAGCATGGCCCATGCAGACATGATTCATATTCCGTACAAAAGTAGTCCTGCCGTGGTCAATGATGTGATCGGCGGGCGCGTCGACATGATGTTCTGCAATCTGCCGATCTGTTTGCCGCTGATTCGCTCGGGCAAACTGACTGCCCTGGGCGTGACGTCGACCACTCGTTCGGCATTGCTGCCCGATGTACCAACCATCTCCGAGGCGGGCCTCACGGGCTACGAAGTTGAGGGCTGGTTCGGGCTCTATGCACCAAAAGGCACGCCACCCGAGGTTGTGGCACGACTCAATGCTGCAGCGGTAAAGATTCTCCAGGATCCTGACGTTAAAGGACGTCTGCTCGCGCAGGGTGCTGTGACGGTTGGGGATTCCTCCGAACACTTTGATCAGTTTGCCAGACAAGAGCGTGTCAAATGGGCGCGTATTATTCAGGATGCCAAGATCGAACTTGAATGAATATATACGTGAACCCCAAACGTGAAACCCAAAAGTGAATTGACCCGCACTGCATTTGCAACCTTGCTACTCGTTGGTTTTATCATGGGGGCGAATCATGTTGCCGCCCGCATCGCCTTTAACCATGGCCTGGATGTTGGCACTGCAGTGACGGTACGCAGCTGTGTGACAGCAATCGTTGTTACGCTGCTGATTGTGCTGCAGGGTGTGCGGGTGCAGTTCAGCCCACGACATAAGAAAGTCCTGCCTGTCATCGGAATACTGATGGCTGTGCAAAGCTTGACTATTTATTCTGCTGTGATGCGACTTCCCGTTTCACTTGCCTTGCTGGCCTTCAACACCTATCCACTCTGGATCGCTCTATGGGCGCGTGTCTTTTATGGCCATCGTCCTGAGCCACAGGTTTTGCGGGCCATGCCGATCCTGTTGATTGGTTTGGCACTCGCTCTGGATGTGTTTGGCGCGACCTCGGGCCTGGGTGTGCAAGGACAGTGGGCCCTGATGGGCATTGGTGTGGCGTTCGCGCTGACCGCTGCAGCGACCTTTGGACTGGCGATGGTGCTTACACAGCACGAAGCTGCTGATCTGGATGGTCGGGTTCGGACTGCCACCACCATGTGGATGGTAGGAATGCTGGCCTTGATCGGGACGCAGCTCATGGGTAGTTTTCACTGGCCGGACGTGGCAGCAGGTTGGTGGGGGTTGGCAGCGTTATCCGTGCTTTATGGCACAGGATTCACAATCATGTTTACAGTTTTGCCCAGATTGGGTGTGGTGGGCAATTCCGCCATCATGAATGTTGAGCCCATCATGGCGCTGATCCTTGCCTGGTTGATTCTGGGGCAGTCGATTGCCTTAATACAAGTCGTCGGTGCCTTGATTGTGGTGGGGACTGTGATAAAGCTTGGACTGCGTAAACAATCCAGAGAATGACTCAAGATGACGATTCAGCCTCCTTTTCAGCCAGACGAAAAAATCATGCACGTCAAAACCGGTGGCTTTTATCGCATCGTTTGCACAGCCCGGGTGGAAGCGACGCTTGAAGACGTTTATGTCTATCAGGCGTTGCGAAACATGACCTATTGGACCCGGCCGCGCGCAGAAATGCTCGACGGACGGTTTGTCCGGGTTCAGGTGACAGACTGAATCATGTTGCGTACGACGGGATAAATTTGTGCCTCCCAGCGTTTGCCGTTGAACACGCCATAGTGACCGACGCCTGCTTGCAGGTGATGGGATTTTTTATAGGCAGCCAGTCCCGTGCAGAGGTCCTGTGCTGCTAGCGTCTGACCAATTCCGCAAATATCATCACGCTCGCCTTCCACGGTCAGCAGAAACGGACGTTTGATCGCTTTCATATTGAGCACTTGGCCCTGGTAAGTCAGTGTGCCTTTGGCAAGCGCATATTCCTGAAAAACCTGTTTAATTGTCTGCAAGTAATAATCAGCAGATAAATCCATAATTGCGAAGTATTCTTCGTAAAAATCCCGGATCACATCTGCTTTTTCGTGTTCGCCCTGGATCCGGTGTTCATACAGTGTTTTGAAAGACTGCTGATGCCGATCAGGATTCATACTCATAAAGGCGATGAGCTGCAAAAATCCAGGGTAAACACGTCGCCCGCCGCCTGCAAACTCCTGAGGGACGGTAGTGATCAGCTTTTGTTCAAACCATTCATATGGTTTTTCATTGGCAAGATCATTGACCTTTGTCGGATTGATTCGCGCATCGACTGGCCCCGCCATCAACGTCAGGCTGACAGGCTGGCTGGGATTTTTTTGTTCAGCCATGACTGCTGTGGCTGCCAGGCATGCGACGGTTGGTTGGCAGACGCCCATCAGGTGCACGCCTGGCCCAAGAACTTCCATGAATTCAATAATGTGACTGATATAGCTATCCAGACTGAAGGCGCCCGCAGCGAGGGGCACATCACGAATGTTTTTCCAGTCAGTCAGATAGACTTCGTGGTCTTTCAATAAAGTCCGGACTGTTCCTGTCAACAGCGTCGCAAAATGTCCCGACATTGGCGCAACTAAGAGAATCTTTGGCAGATCAACCGAACTTGATCTTTTAAAACGGAGCAATCCACAAAAAGGCGTCTCATAAATCGTGGACTCCTCTATCGCGTAGATAGTCCCTTCAGATGAGATAACTTCAGTGATGTTGAAAGCCGGGCGCGTGTGGGTCAGCGCCATCAGCGAAATTTGTTCCTGATGCGCGTCAACGTGCGGGAGGGGAGTTAATCCGATAGTTTGTAGCCACTGGCTGGAGGCATTTTGTGTGACATCCCCCAGTGTGCGAACAGAGTTGATCCAGTTTGAATAACCTTGATAGCTTTGATAAAGCATGTGCCGTCCTCCTGTTGAGCAGGCCGTGGTCTGCCATGCCATGTCACAGGTAAAGCAAAAGCCATGCCAGCTGGCATGGTTTTTGCATCCGTTTTAACAAGAGTTGTTTAATCCACCACTACGGATATTCCACCATGGCGACCAAAACCACATTGACACTGAGTAGCAAGAATTATTCCTCCTGGTCGCTCCGTGGGTGGCTGATGGTCAAGTTATCAGGTGTCCGTTTTACCGAGATCCTTGTGGAACCTGGCGATCTGGATGCGCGAGCAGAACTGCTCTTGCTTTCACCCTCGATCCTTGTTCCATGCCTGAATCATCAGGGCAGCAAGGTCTGGGATACCCTGGCAATCGGTGAATATCTCAATGAAATTGCACCAAATGCGGGGCTTTTGCCTGCCAATCCAGTGCATCGCGCACATTGCCGATCTATTTGTGGCGAGATGCATTCGGGATTTTCAGCTCTGCGCTCTGCGTTGCCAATGAACATCAAGGCCCGAATAGAGGGTTTCAAAATCTGGTCTAAGGCGCAACTGGATATTGACCGAATTGTGGTGATTTGGCGTGAGTGTCTACAAACTTATAAAGGTCCTTATTTGTTTGGTGATACGCTCACGATTGCGGATGCGATGTTTGCGCCTGTCGTGACCCGTTTTCACACCTATGGCATCGTCCTCGATCCGGTTTGTCAGGCCTATTGTGACAGGATAATGGCGTTGCCTGAGATGCAGGAGTGGATTGCTCAGGCCAAGCTTGAACCCGAGGATATTGAGGAGTTAGTTGTGGAGTTTTAACGTTGATGTTCGCAAATCTGAGGAGCAGATCATGAATACCACTATCTTGAAAAGTGACACCACTTTCAAAAGTGACAACACTTTCAAAAGTGACACTACCTTTTCGCATGTCAAGCCGCAGGATACGCAATATCTAAAAAATGGTTTGCGTGATTTCTTTTTATATCGGGATCTGGGCATTGCTCAGGCAACAAATGGCAAAGTGATTGCCCATCTTGTTAAAGCGAATCTGCCTCCTACCGAAGGTACTGGCTGGCACTACCATGTCGCTGAATTCCAGATCGTCATGATGATGAAAGGCTGGGCACGTTTTATGTATGAGGATAAGCTCACACTTGTTGCCGCTGGCGATTGTGTGCATCAACGACCAGGTATCGTTCACTACCTGTTTGATTACTCTCCAGATATGGAATATCTCGAAATCGTCGGTCCCGCAGATTTTGGAACTGTACCGGTTCAAGAAGGTCCCTGTGCCATTCCTCCTGCGACGCCGTGGCCTGTTGGCTAGGACTGGCGACTCTGTCAGGTGTGGGTTAGGACAGGCGTCTCATTGAGGCGCTAACGTCTGAGCTAACGTCTGAGCGAACGTCAGGCGCTCACGTCAGGCGCTCACGTCACGCGCTTGTGTCAGATCGGGGCGAACGACTTGTGTTGCAAGCCCCATTTTTTCGAGTAAAAGTATCGTCGCATACGTCAGATCCAGCTCAAACCAGCGATGGCCATGTTTGGCCGAGCGCGGCTGCGCATGGTGATTGTTATGCCAGCCCTCACCGGCTGCGATCAGCGCAACAAACCAGTTGTTGCGACTGCGCTCGCCCGTATCGTAGTTCTGATAGCCCCAGAGGTGGGCGACAGAGTTCACGGACCAGGTAATGTGCCAGACCAGGACTGTTCGCACGAAGACGCCCCAGACCAGCACGCTGACTCCACACAGCAACGCTTGCCGAAACCCGTCACCAGAGGCGAGAGCGAACAACAGACCGCCGAGAAAAAAAACTATCCACGAGCCGAACACAACCACTGGAAAGAGCCAGCCCTCCAGTTGTTTGTAGAACGGCTTGCGTAACAAGTCTTTGGCATAACGGGAATAAATCTCCAGTCGGCTGATGTCCCGGTTTTCAACAATCATCCAGCCCATATGGCCCCACATGAAGTTCACCAAGGGACTGTGCGGATCCTCCTGTTTGTCAGAGTGCGCATGATGCAGACGATGAATGGCGACCCAGTGCGCGGGCGTATCCTGCATGCAACAAACACCGAGAATTGCAAGAGAATATTCCAGCCACCTTGGGCATACCATCCCCCTGTGTGTCAGTAACCGATGAAAGCAGAGATTGATGCCCAGGGTACCAAAGACATACAGCCCTGCCAGCATGAGTGCGACGTTCGCCCAGCTAAACAATGCTGGGACCAAACAAAGCAGGGCGAGGAGATGGTAGAGCACCAGGGTGATGGCGTAGGGCCAGACAATACGGCTGGTGTCAATGCCTTGTGGGCGCGACAACGGGTCAGGAACAGCCAAATCAAGCATGCAATTGTCACTATCAGGGTGAGCGGCCAAAGGATAGTGACGGCTGGTGATAGCCTGACATTACCACCTATTGTATGACTTGGGTTGAATGCTTATGATTTTTATTGGGATCTGATCGGTATGTGTATGCATCATTTAGCAACGGCTTGATGTTGCTTTTATCCAATGCCCTTACACGGCTGCGGCGAGTTGCCATTGACCTTCGAGATCCAGGACGCGGTTTTCCTGTTTGAGTTTGTAGAGGTGTGCAAGCAGAGAGCGGGTTGCCAACGCGTGGCGTTGCACCGGTACGTCTTGATAGGCAATTGCCACGAGCGTGTCGATCCCAGAGGGCCCGCCAGACTGACGTAGCGCCGAGAGGATCTTGTTCTCACGGTCCTGACGATGCAGCAGGACGCGTTCAATGGCCTCCTGTGGGTTGCCCATCAGAAAACCATGTCCTGGTGCCAGATAATCGATTGACTCCTGACTGAGCCTGCGCAGTGAGGACAAATACGTCGACATATCACCATCCGGAGGATTGATGACAACTGTAGAGCCTTGCATCAAATGGTCACCGGTGAACAGGATTTTTTCAGTGAGATGTAAAAAGCATAAGTGGTTTGAGGCATGTCCAGGGGTGTGGATGACGCGCAAGGTGATTCCTGCAAGTTGGAGCAACTCACCGTGTGATGGGACATAATCCGGCTTGAAATCGAGATCCTGATTAGCATAGTGAGGTGGTGGCATGCCAATTAGCTGCGCACCTGTCATTGCCTGAAGTTGTATTGCGGCAGGAGAATGGTCGCGGTGCGTGTGTGTGCAGAGAATCCATTGAATAGGACCCGCGGCGCATTGGCGTATCGCCTCGATATGTGACGCCAGATCCGGACCTGGATCGATGACTGCAATCCCACTTGTCGCTGAGCCAAGTAAATAAGTATTGGTGCCGGGTCCCGTCATGACCCCGGGATTTGCCGCAGTGATACGCCATATCTCCGGTGCAATCTTCACGGCCTGTCCTGGGTCGATATCGGATTTGGCAAAACCAATATTGTCTGGATCGATTTTTCTCACTTCAGCGTACGCGTAGTCCCCGGGGATCAGTGGTCGAATCGAGCCATCGCGCGCAATGGATATATGTGGGGTTGTCGAGACAGCCGGAGGTTTTGCCCTTGCGTAGGTGAGCAGATCTTCGACTCGGTGAAACCGGGTCAGTGTCTCCAGCGTTTTAAGTGTCGGAAACATCAAGTTCAATTCGCCACGCTGATTGAGCTCGAGCGCCTGTGAGGGACGCACCCAGAGGTGTGCGACGGTTTCGGAGTTATCGTGCATCGCAATCTGTTCTGCCGGTGCCGCGGCAACAAAAAAACGAGTGTCGTAGCGGCGAGGCCTTCCGGGTTGGGTGACCCAGTGACTAAAGTAGACCAGCTGGTCAGTTCCTGCACGTAAATTTGTCTGCTGTAAACCTTCGGTAAACGATAGTTTTTTTTCGGCAAGTTGCGCACGTAATATTGCCAGCGCTGGGGCATCTGTTGCGATTAGAGGAGTCAGGTTCTCTGCGTATCGATCCTGTTCGTGCCGATAGCCGATCAGCAAACCGGCCTCTTCAAAGCATTCCCTGATGGCTGCAACCCAATAAGCCAGACCGCCTTGTTCGACTCCAAGCGCTGCGCTTGCAAGCGCGTCGTCCATGCCGACACATAAGGCATGCATATCCTTGGATCCGTCCGCAGCATCCAGCCCCCCGCCAGGAAAGACGTGCATGCCTTTAGCAAAAGTGACTTCGGTGGTGCGTTTCATCAGAAATACTTCAATCCCGTGAGTCGTATCACGGGCCAGTATGACTGTC
>CANBUF010000052.1 GCA_947372575.1 Alcaligenaceae bacterium
CAAACATCAAAATCTTTTTGCCCTTAACCAGATCAGCGACCTGGAAGGCATTGGGTCCCAGAGTGCAACCTGCTGTTTCGGTTTCGATGAACTCAGTCAGGGTGGAATCAGGTACGCGATCGCCGACTTTGATTGTCATATTTCTCTCCGAGAGTTTCACGGGCAACGATGGCTGCCACACCTGAACTCTAATCGTCATCTATCATAAGCCAGACAGAGCCCCCGAATCCCATACTACTAGTGGGGGATTAGGGGGCTCTGTAAACTTCGGTGCGCAGGAGAAAGATAACTCTGCGGGAGTCGTGACCCGCTTACTTAGGTTCGTCTTTGACGCGATAGACCAATACCGAAGTATGAGTCAACGACAAAACCTTGGTCGTCACACTACCCAGCAAGATCCGGGACAAGCCACTACGTCCATGACTACCGATGAAAATCATGTCGCAATGGTAATCCTTTGCTGCCTGGACAATTCCATCCGCCACATTGAAATTCGATACGGCGTGCGAGGTCGCCTTAACCCCAGCTGTTGCGGCACGATCCATAATCGCCTGCAGATAGACCTTAGCCTGCTCAGCGGTCACCTTATCGTAGTCCTCATCAGTAATGGCATAGGCTGCAGCCATCCCATCAAAGCCAATCGTTGAAGCAAAAGGCTGCGTGACATAGAGTGCGACAACCTCAGCACCGTTTGTCCGGGCAAATGAAATCCCTGCATTGGCAGACTGTGCAGACAAAGGCGAACCATCTGTAGGTATGAGAATTTTGTTGAACATGTTGTCTACCCCTTCAATCAGTTATATGAAACAAATCCATGCATTCAAAACAGTAATCATTCTGATACTAATCCAGAATGCTTTGTAAAAAGAAAAACATTTTGTAACGCATTGATCAAAATCAACTCTAAATTAACCGTTTCCAGTGGCCGCACGGTATAACACGGTACATCGCGTGCCTGAACGGCAATAGGCAAGTACGGGGGCTGGCATGGTCTGCAACAACTCGTTAAAGCGCGCCACATCATCCGCAGTCATCCCGCCACTCACAACTGGCTGGTATTCCACGCGAAGCCCGGCCGCCCGCGCCGCAGCAATCACTGCGGCAGCAGTGGGCTGATCTGGTCCACCTTCAAAATCTGGACGATTAATAATCACGCTTTTGAAACCGGCTGCGGCTACAGCAGCCATATCCTCGGGACTCAGCTGAGGGGCGACCGCAAAATCGGCAGTTAATGCATTGATGGGCGTTGACAATTCTGACTCCTGAAGCTGATGCTTAAAACATTAGTATACGCAGCCTACACATTGGGGGAAAGGAACAAATCCTCCCGGCACCCTACCAGGGCATCTTGGCCATCACGGGATTGAGTCCAGTCTTTTTAATGATCGGAGCAGCCTGGGCCGAGGCCAGGAACTGAATCAAGTCCCGTGCAGCAGCGACATCTTTGGTCGTTGTTGTGATTCCTGCTGAAAAAGGCACGGTCTGTTGCACTTCGGCTGGGATTTCACCAATGAAATCAATACCTTCAATGGGTAGCAACTCACTGACCTGTTGAAAGCCAAGCTCTGCATCACCACGCGCGACAACTGTCCCGACACGTTCGCTATAAATCCTCTTGGCCGTATCTTTCAATTGTTCGGCCACCCCGAGCTTTGGGAAAAGCTCGGTTGATAGATAGGTACCACTCGCACTCGCTGAATAGGCGATGGATTTAGCCGACAACAAAGTCTTTTTCAGTGCATCGACATTACTGATATCCGGTCTGGGAGCGCCTTTACGCACGGCCACACCGATTGTCGAGTCTGCCAGATCCACTCGCGTACCTGGGGTGACATTGCCTTTTTGAATAAATCCGTCCAATGCCGGACCTGCCAGGATCAGCACATCGAATTGATCACCACGGGCCAGTCTGGCGGGAATAGCATCAGGTGCCGCCCCCATCGAAGACCCAAAAGAAAGTTTGACGGTGTTACCCGATTGATTTTCATATATTGGCACCAGCGCTTTAAACGCTGCAGAAAATGCACCTGAAGTAATGACGTGGATTTCTGCCGCATGAACAGATCCAAAAGCAGTCGCTGCCAACGCCAGGACAAGCAAAGCCCTGCGGAATATTGAAAATTTATGCATGATTGTCGCTCTAGTGTGACATCGTGAATTGAGGCCACGAATCCAAACCTATTGACCCGAACAATACCCAAGAACAACCAAGATGACAATCTGTTGACGCAAGCCCGTTGCGCACGGCACTATGCGGACTGATATATTGCTCACATACCTAAAAACGGAGATGACATGACTTGGGCCACAACAACAGACAATATCCGCCTGCACTACGAAGAGGCCGGCACCGGCACGCCGATCGTGTTTGTACATGAATTTGCAGGTGACTGGCGTGCGTGGGAACCTCAAATGCGTCACTTTGCACGACGCCACCGTTGCATCACTTACTCAGCGCGCGGCTATCCGCCTTCGGATATTCCAAATGATGTTAGCGCCTATTCCCAGGCGCGCGCGGTGCAGGATATCCTGAACGTCATGGATGCTGCCAAAATCGAACGCGCGCATATCGTTGGCCTCTCGATGGGAGGCTTTGCGACCATTCACTTTGGCTTAACTGCCCCGGATCGTGCGCTCTCGTTGACCGTTGCAGGTGCTGGCTATGCTGCGGCCAAGGACACACAAGAACATTACCGTGCCCTATCGCGTGCGACTGCGGATCAGTTCGAGGCCATTGGCGCCAAAGAACTGGCTAAAACCTATGCCCTGGGTGCCACGCGCGTTCAACTGCAAAACAAGGATCCACGTGGTTGGCAGGAGTTCGCGACCCATTTGGGTGAGCATGACACACTGGGATCGGCACTCACCATGCGCGGCGTACAGGCCTCCAGGCCATCGATCTATGACTTTGAAGAGCAGCTTAAAGTCATGAAAGTACCAACGCTTGTGATCAATGGCGACGAAGATGACCAGTGCATCGCGCCTGGACTTTTCCTGAAAAAGACTTTACCTTCATGCGGTTTGCTGATGCTGCCAAAAACAGGTCACACAATCAATCTCGAAGAACCCAATTACTTCAACCTGTTCCTGGCAGACTTCATCTCAACCGTTGAAGCGGGTCGCTGGGGCGAGCGCGATCCGCGCTCCTTTCCTAAACACTAACTGATGCGAGCTGAACCAATGGATCCACATGTCACAGACAAACGGCTGACTGATCTCGAAATTAAAGTCAGCATGGCAGAGGATCTGTTGGATCAGCTCAATCAGACGATCTTTCGTCAACAACAACAGATTGATTTGTTGATGCGCGAAATTACCGATGTGCGCAATCAGATTCCCGAAGAAAGAACCACACAGTTGCCCAGTCTGAGAGACGAATTACCTCCTCACTATTGAGGGTGGGGCACGCAGACAAGTTAGCACGCATCCAGAGAGGCAGTGCACTTACGCAAGTTCAGAGCACTCTGGCGAGCCAAACCACTCAGGCCAGTTCAGAGCACTCAGGCGCCTTTGATTCTGCCTGGAGTTTTTGCCATCACAACCGCGAACAAATCACTCTGAGTCCAGCCAGACAGCCAGTCCCGCGTTGATGTCCACGGCGAAGCAGCAAACCAATCTGGTTCAACCGCGGCAAATTGCCTGACAAAGGGAAAAATCGCCACATCCGTCAAACCAGCAGTATCGCCCCCCAGATAAGGTCTTTGCGCGAGTCTGCGTTCAAGCGGCTTGACCAGGCTGAGCACCGCTTCGTCGCGGTAGGCCTCCCGGGTACGCTCTGGGTATCTCTCAAAATACTTGTAGCGATCCAGACAGTGCTTGAACACGCCGTCATTCGCCTGCAGTAACGCGATGTTGTCAGGCTGGTCTGCGGTGTCTAGCCAGCGTGCAGGATCATTATGCGAGAGGGCCCAGCGCATGATGTCCAGGCTTTGATCCAGCACGCGACCATCTGCACAATGCAAGACAGGGACTGTCGCTTTAGGTGATAACTCAAGAAGAGCCTGCGGTTTTTGGCGCAGACTGACTTCGACAAGACTCAAAACAATTCCTGCCTGCATCAGCGCCATCCGGGCACGTATCGCGTACGGACAACGCCTAAAAGAGTAAAGCGTATTCACAGAACGATCTGCGAACCCAATTCAACTACGCGATTGGAAGGAATCTTGAAAAACTCCATTGCGCTGCTGGCATTGCGGAACATCGCAATAAACAAGAGTTCACGCCAGTACGCCATATCCGAACCCAGTTTGGGGATGAGGGTTTCGCGTCCGAGAAAAAATGAGGTGTCCATCAAATCAATTTTCAGACCAGGAATATCGCATTGCTCCAGAGCGAGTGGGATATTTGGCTCATCTTTATAACCATAGTGCACGGTGACCTGCGCAAAATCTTTTGATAACTGATGCAATGCAATCCGCTCTGAAGCAGGCAAATAAGGGACGTCGTGGACTTCAACGCTCAACACGATGACCTGCTCATGCAGCGACTTATAGTGCTTCAGACTATGGAGCATGGCGTTAGGGACCGAAGATGGATGCGAGGTCATAAAGACCGCCAGCCCAGGAATCCTGTGAATCCCGCCCTCAACCAGACTCGCGAGGAACGGCTCGAGTTTAATTGCACCAGATTGCAAACGATTCTCTAGAATTTCACGACCACGTTTCCATGTCATCAGAATCACGACAATCGTAAAACCAAAGGCCAGAGGAAACCATCCTCCATCAGCGATCTTGACGGTATTGGCAGAAAAGAAGGCTAAATCGATCACCATGAAAGGGGTCGCACCAAGCACCGCACTCCAGGGGCTCCATTTCCAAATCCGTATGGCAACGACAGCGGCAATAATATTGGTAATCAGCATCGTGCCCGTCACCGCAATACCGTAGGCTGCAGCAAGAGCAGATGAGGATTTAAAGCCAAGCACCAAAGCAATAATGGCAATCAGCAGCAACCAGTTCACAGCGGGCAGGTAGATCTGACCGACTTCTTCGGCTGAAGTGTGTTGGAGATCCAGCCGCGGGGAGAATCCTAGCTGAATCAGTTGATGTGTAATTGAAAATGCACCAGAAATAACAGCCTGCGAGGCAATGATCGTCGCAATCGTTGACAAGACCACTAGCGGGTAAAGTCCCCAGGAAGGCGCCATCAGATAGAAAGGGTTTTCAACCGCAGTGGCGTCGGACAATAGCAGCGCACCCTGACCAAAATAATTGACCAGCAAGGCAGGCAAAACATAACCTAGCCAGGCTAGCTTAATTGGCTTAGCACCAAAATGTCCCATGTCGGCATACAGCGCCTCAGCTCCCGTCAGGCACAAGACCACCGCCCCCAGAGACAGGAAGCCAAGTGGACCATTCGAAAGTAGGTAATGAAAACCATACAAAGGATTGATCGCACTCAGAACTGCTGGATTACCAATGATATTGATCAGGCCGAGCACCATCAATATGGCAAACCAGAGCACCATGATTGGACCAAACAAGGTTCCAACACTTGCGGTGCCCTTACGTTGGAACAGAAACAGACCCACAATAATGACCAGCGTAATGGGAATCACATAGGTCTTAAAAGTCGGGGAAATCACCTCCAGCCCTTCGACCGCAGAAAGCACAGAGATGGCTGGTGTAATGACACCGTCACCGTAAAACAAACCTGCACCGATTAATCCCAGCGCAATGATGATTTTTTGCCATCGTCCTGTGAAATCAGTATTTTGTAGGGCTAGCGTCATCAACGCGACAATCCCGCCCTCACCTTTGTTGTTCGCACGCATCACGAACAATACATATTTAAGTGTCACGACGATAATCAGCGACCAGAAAAATAAGGAAAGGATTCCCAGCACATTGGCTTGGTTAATGGGGACAGGGTGCTCGGCGTTTGAAAACACCTCTTTGATTGCGTACAAAGGGCTGGTGCCGATATCGCCATAAACGATGCCAAGCGCGGCAAGTATCAAGCCAGCCATGCGGCTCTTGGTTGCGGGAGTGTTTTGACTCATGATGCGATTACCTCTTTACCTGCTTTATACGATCTGCAATGACGGGGCATCAATGCCCCTGGGCAGCCGTGATCCGACTTGATTCTGCATGATGAAACATTCCATCATGCATTGCCTCACATTAGAATCATTTTTGTGCAATGCAGCAAGTTATTGTACTCAAAATTTGAACGTTACCCCGAGCGCAGCGCCGTATAAGTCAAGATTCGAAGTGACGTTATTGTTCTGGGTACGGTAAAAAAGGTTGTTGAAATTCAGGCTGATATCCCCCCAGTCATAGGCTTTTCCGATACCAATAATGCCCTGCGTCGTCACCTGTGTGCCGCTCACACCACCTCCCACGTCCACATAGAATGGGATGAAGTAGTCAGAATCAGAAATCCGTACACGTCCCTTTACACCAACAATCGGATTTGTCAGCGCACTCGTTGCACTCAAGGAAGTGGCCGCAGGAACGCCTTGTACGTTGACATCCGTCTTGACCATCGTGGTCAAAATCCTCACACCCGCCATCGCGTCCAGATAAACCTGAGGGGTGCTGTAAAGGGTATAGGTTGCCGCGAGGTTATAAATCCCCATGTTCATATTGGTCGTGGAGCCCAGGTCATTCTGACCCACGATCCTGGAGCCCTGGTTCTGGAGGCTTGAATACAGCAGATTGGCTGCGAACCCCCAATTGCCCTTGTGCACCTCACCCTCAATCATGGCTGCGTACTGAAGCTTGGACAACAATTGGCTGGCGGGAAATTTCTCATCCGCGATAGAGTGATCACCATACGAGACCTGACCACTCACATTCAGCAGCCAGAGGTATGGGGTGAGTGAATAGCGCCAGCCCTCACTGATCTGTGGAATCGGGATAGCTTGCTTAGGTTCATCCTGCGCAGCCAATACAGAAAAAGCTACGCCACTCAATAAAACAGCTGACAGCAAATGATAGATTTTTTTCATGCATTCAATCCGATTTCTTGACTGACTTTGTTAATTGAAGACCGATGACTGCTCTTTGCTGTTTGAAAAATGATGACTAGGCTTCGCCGTGTGAGGACTGACGAGTGTTCTTTCTAATTTATTTATTGATTTTTGTAATCTTGTTGCCTTGAATGCCAACACCTGCCATCAAGCCTTTCTGACCAAAAACAAAAGCATAAATATCGTCCTGCATGTTCATGGTGGTGTGCGAGACCCCAACACCCTGATCAACGACAACTACGCTCGGGCCCACGCCCACTTCAAAGCCATCAGCCTTGTTCAGTTCAGCCAACGCGCTTTCTTTCATAAAAAACATCGCATAGCCGTATGTCTGCGCACCTGCCTGCAAACCAAAGGATGCTCCGGTTGTATTGTAGAAAGCGCTGGCTTTACCATTGCGCCACAACACGCCCTCTCCAAACTGACCACCCACTAAAAATCCTGCTTTAGTAATACTTGGGAAAACCAGTACGGCGATTGCCTTTTCACTCAATGTGCGCGCTGCCGGAACGGTCTTGACCAGCTGTTCCAATGCAGTGCGAGACGCGCGCTCCAGTTCAGCCCTGCTTTCTGCGTGCGCAGCTGGCAGCAGCGCAACCAATAGCAGTGTGCAAATAGACAAAAATCGGGTGCAACCACGTGAAAAGATAGACATATATATTTCCAGAATTAGTTTAAAAAAAACAGGCCTCATCAAGAGGCCTGTTTTCAGGAAACTCAGACCTTGACAGGCTTGAGTAATTTAGTTGACATCACAAGCAAACCACCCATCGCGATACTGGCAGCCAGGAAATACAAGCCACCCGAGAGGCTGCCCGTCGTATCCTTGATCCAGCCCACAATGAATGGGCTGACAAAACCTGACAAATTGCCAATCGAGTTAATCATGGCGATACCCGCGGCTGCGGCCGAACCCGTGAGGTAAGCCGTTGGTAAGCTCCAGGACAAGGCAATCGAGGACAAGATCCCGATCGCTGCAAAGGTAATACCAACCAGTGCAATCGTCAAATTAGTCGTAAATACGCTGCTAATCCAGAACCCTAACGCACCCACAATCGTAATGATGAACATATGCCAGTGGCGCTCACCTGTCCGGTCGGAGCTTTTACCAACCAGCACCATCGCGACAGCGGCTACAAGATAAGGGATCGCAGAATACAAGCCGTTATGAAAGACATCCGTCACGCCCGCAGTCTTAATGAGGTTAGGCAGCCAGAAGCCAATTCCGTAAAGTCCCATCACCAGAAAGAAATAGATCCCGCTAAAAATCCAGACGCGCAGATCTGTAAAGATTTTAGCAATCGGCAAATGTACTTTTTTCACCGCATCGGCATCCAGGCGTGCCTGAAGGAAAGACTTTTCCTCCGGATTTAGCCATTTAGCCTTGAGGACTGTGTCATCCAGATAAAAGAATGTCACAAGGCCAAGCACTACTGAAGGGATGCCTTCAAGCAAGAACAACCATTTCCAGCCTGCGATACCGTATGCACCCGAGTAGTTTTCCATGATCCAGCCTGACAGAGGTCCACCGATCACACCGGAAAACGCTACGGCCGTCATGAACAGCGCAACGATACGGCCACGGCGATCTTGCGGATACCAGTAGGTCAGATACAGAATGATCCCGGGGAAAAATCCTGCTTCGGCGATACCGAGGAGGAAACGCAATGCGTAATAGGTCATTTCGCTATTGACGAACATCATGCATGAGGACAAAACGCCCCAGGTAACCATGATCCGTGAAATCCATATACGGGGGCCAATCTTTTCGAGCAGGATGTTGCTCGGGACTTCAAAGATAAAGTAACCAATAAAGAAAATACCAGCACCCAGCCCATAGACTGTTTCGCTGAATTTGAGGTCAGACAACATTTGCAGCTTGGCAAAGCCGACGTTTACACGGTCAAGGTAGGCCGCGAGATAGCAAATGAACAAAAACGGGATGAGTCGCAGAGTGACTTTCTTGTATATATTCTCTGCTTGTAGGGTGTCTGCCATCGAGATTCCTTTTATAATTGAGGGTTGCATGCGGACAACGATCGCAAAGCGCACGCATTATATCTACAAGCCCAGGCTGGGGCTATTCCACACGTTTGGCGTCGATCCAGTATTTCTGCATTTCGATGAACAGAAATGATGCAGACCACGTAATCAGGATCAGGCCCGTGAGCGCCTCCACGCCAGTGAGAT
>CANBUF010000053.1 GCA_947372575.1 Alcaligenaceae bacterium
CTCCACCGCCGCCAGCACCGACACCTCCTGTTGCTGCAGACATGCCCAAAGCTGAGGTTGACCCTGAAATTGCGCTTGAACAAGAGCGTAAAAAGCGGCTTGAAAAAGAGCGTATTGATAAAGAACTGGCTGAAAAGAAGGCAGTAGAAGACGCACGCAAGGAAAAAGAGCGCATTAAGCGTGAGCGTGATGCGGCAGAGAAAAAAGAGCAAGACCGCCTTGACCAAGTACGCAAGGAAACTGAGCGCGTCGAAAAAGAAAAGAAACTTAAAGAAGAAGCCGTGAAAAAAGCGGCTGCTGAGAAGAAAGAAAAGGAAGAAAAAGAGAAGAAAGAAAAAGAAGAAGCCGTCAAGAAAGAGAAAGAAGAAGCAGCTAAAAAAGCCGCTGACGAAAAGAAAGCCAAGGAAGCAAAAGAAGCTGCTGCAAAAAAAGCAGCAGCTGATCAGGCATTTAAAGATGCCATGCGCGGAGACGTCCTAGGTGTTGCGGGTATTCCTGGCGGCACAGCGGACCGGAACCAAGCGGGCGGCGGTGGACGCGACACAGGTTATGCCGGAAAAGTACGTTCCTGCATCCAGCCGCAGGTTTCATTCCCCACACCGGCTCGTAACGGATCCGCGAACCCTACCGTGGTCTATGTAGTACGGTTAAAATCCGATGGGACGGTATCAGGGTTAAGCTTGAAGCGGTCCTCGGGTAATGCAAATTTTGACCGGGCTGTCGAAACAGGGATCAGTCGTTGCAATCCCTTCCCCAAACCGAGTGCCGGCGGCTACCCTGCCGATGGCATTGAAGTGAACTATCAGATGTACGATTGACAGGAGATCACCCCGCATGAAATTTACCCAACCCTTTAATCGCATGATACGAACACTATTCGCAACGAAAGTGGTGAATTTCTGCGTAATGGCCGCGCTACTGCTTGTCAGTAGCCTGGTCATTGCTCCCTCCTCATACGCCCAGTTGCGTGTAGATATTTCAGGTATCAGCGCCCAGCAATATCCCGTCGCAATCGCTGATTTCAGCGGCGAACCTGCAGGCAAACAAATCGCCGAAATCATCCGTGCCGATCTGACCCGCTCTGGCCAGTTTCGGCTAATTAGCGCGACGGGTGCTGCACTCACCGTTGACACACCCATTGCGTTTGATGAATGGCGCAGCAAAGGTGCTGACTTTATTGCCTATGGCACGGTCACTCGCGGGCCGGATGGCCGCTTTGAGGTCAAATACCGTCTGGGCGATACGGTCAAAAAAGCGCAGCTTGATGGCGTTGCTTTTTCGGGTAACGAAAAAGAGTTGCGCCGGATTGCGCACCAGATTGCCGACCGGATTTACGAAAAGATCACCGGCATCAAAGGTGTATTTGCGACAAGAATTGCTTACGTTCTCAAGCAAGGTCAGACCTATGAACTGCAAATTGCAGACGCAGACGGTCAAAATCCCCAGGTAGCACTGCGCTCACGTGAGCCAATCATCTCCCCTGCCTGGTCCCCAGATGGCTCACGCCTGGCCTATGTGAGCTTTGAGTCCGGCAAGCCTGTCGTATACGTGCATCACCTCGCAACCAGCAAACGCTCACCCGTTGCGAATTACAAAGGTAACAACTCAGCACCTGCGTGGTCTCCTGACGGAAACACCCTTGCTGTCGTGCTCACACGTGACGGCTTATCCCAGATTTATGTCGTCAATGCGACAGATGGCAGTGGATTACGTCGGATCACACGCTCACCACTCATTGATACTGAGCCAACATTCAGTCCAGATGGCCGCTCGATTTACTTCACCAGCGACCGTAGTGGCAGCCCTCAGGTTTACCAGGTTGGACTCGACGGTGGTGAGCCTAGACGGGTCACTTTCAACGGCGGTTACAATATCTCACCAAGAATTTCTCCGGATGGTAAAACTTTGCTTACTGTTACGCGTCGGGACGGAGCTTACCGTGTCGCTTCGCTGAACTTGTCAAATGGCTCTGAAACCCTTCTGACAGAGGGGCGTGACGACCAATCGCCAAGTTTTGCGCCTAACGGAATGCAGGTGCTGTATGCCGCTGTTCAGGGGGGTCGAAGTGTGTTGGCAGGGGTGTCCAGTGATGGGCGCGTGCGCCAAACACTTTCGGTCCTGAACGGTGAAATACGCGAGCCCACCTGGGGCCCGTTTTCTCAATAATTATTTGAATCTCCCCACAAAGGAAATATCATGTCATCGCGCATAGTAAAAGCACTCTCAATCGCTGCCCTCGCTGCAAGCTTGGCTGCATGTAGTTCCGTAAATCTTGACGACAAAGCTGGTGCAAATGGCGCCGGTGCTGACGGTTCAGGCATTATGGATCCATTCAATCCAAACAGCATTCTAGCCAAACAGCGTTCAGTCTATTTTGACTACAACAGCTACACCGTTAGCGATCAATACCGTGGCATCGTGGAAACACATGGCAAGTATCTCGTAAGTGCCCCTCAGCAGCGTGTTGTGATTGAAGGCAACACTGATGCACGTGGCGGTTCAGAGTACAACCTGGCTCTCGGCCAGCGTCGTGCAGAAGCTGTTCGCCGCATGCTGACACTGATTGGCGTGTCCGACACCCAAGTTGAAACCATCAGCTTTGGTAAAGAAAAGCCCAAAGCTTTGGGTGATACAGAAGCCGACTACGCTGAAAACCGCCGTGCGGATTTCGACTATAAGCGTTAAGCTTGTCGCATTAGCCTGATCTGCGTAGGGCGGCTAATTGGCCGCCCTTCTGCTTTAAATAGGACTTTATATGCCAGCACTTTCAATTACCCTTCGCAAGAATTGCCTACGCACATTGCTTGCCGCTATGACACTCACTACGACAATGCTGATCAGTCAATCTGCCTCAGCGTTTGCGGACGACGATGCCCGTAAAGCAATTGTTGATTTGCGGCAGCAGATCAAAACGCTCCAGGAAGCCAACCAGCGCGCAAGGATCCAGCTTTCGGACCAGATCGAAGCGCTTGAGCAAGAGGTCGTTCGCTTGCGTGGCGATATGGAGCAGATCGGTCGCCCAGGTGGCTCAAATGCTGGCGCAGCAGCTGGTGGACGTGCGCCAGATGCCAAGTCAGAAGATCCGAGAGAACAGGCTGCTTTTGATCAGTCAATGGAGTCTTTCCGCAAAGGCCAGTACAAAGAGACGGTTGATACGCTCATGGCCTTTATGACGCTCTACCCAGACAGCAAGCTTGCACCCACAGCATTGTTCTACCTCGGTAGCAGCCGCTATGCCCAAAAAGATTACAAAGGTGCAATGACACAATTGCAAGGCATGGTTCAGAAATATCCGGACCAGGCCCGTGCACCTGATGCGCTGCTTGTTATTGCGGGCTGCCAGGTCGAATTGAACAATCGTCCGGGTGCCAAAGCGACTCTGCAACGTATTGTCAAGGACTACAAAGGCACTCCTGCTGCTGAAACAGCGGCTAAACGATTGCAACTCTTGCAGTAAGCGTATTTTGTAGCTTGAACGTTTGTGTAAACGTTTGTCGGAACGCTGACGCTACCGCTCAGAAAGCAAAAAAGTCCGTATATTTATGATGTACGGACTTTTTTGTAACCATCTTGCGCATACTTACTGAATCGATGGAACATCTGATTGAATTTCTAAATCACGCGACCTAGTTCCTATGTCACGCAACCAAAAATTCTCCCCATCGATCATCAACCTCGCGCCAGAAGCAAAATCCCAACTCCCAACACGATCATTACCGTACCAATCATCTCTTGGCGGGTGCCTTTCGTCAAAAATATTCTCCATGACAAAAGTTGTGCAAACAGTACCTCAACCAAACCAAGCGTACGAACATTAGCGGCCGCAGTGAGAGCAAAGCCGAGGAACCAACCTTCTGATGCCGAGGCGCCTAACAATCCTCCCCAAATCGAGATACGCCAGGCGCGCAGACATCGCAACATGGCTTCGCGTTGAAACACCATCATCCAGGCGGCTAGCAGGACCGTCTGCAACCCAAGACCACACGCAAGCGTCCAGGAGGAATGTGCAAAGAAATGTCCATCACCCAAGGCAAGAATTGCACCCCGAAAGGTCACTGCAGCGATCGCAAAGCTTGCGCCAGCCAACACCCCCAGTGCTACCGGCTGCCAGGTCGACCCAGCGGCATGGGGCGTCGCGCTTGGCTTACGTGCCATGATCGTGACGCCAACTGTCGCGACCAGAATCGCAAACATCGCAAGCCACGACACCTGATCACCTAGGACGACCAGACCAAATACGGCGACTTGCACAGGCTCAGTCTTGGTCCAGGCAGTAACCACAACAAAAGCACGCTGTCGCATTGCGGCCAGCATCAATGCGGTTGCTGCGATCTGTGACAAAGCACCTGCTACCGTAAACCAGAAAAAAGTCGCGTTCATATGCGGCATACCAGAGCCAGTGGCCAGCAATGCAAGCCCTGCAAACAATACGGCGAACGGAAAACCGTACAGGAAGCGAACCTGCGTGGCGCCCAGGGTGCCCAGTTTTTCGGTCAGGCTGCGCTGAATCGCATTACGACCTGCTTGCGCGGCCGCAGCAAATATTGCGGCAGGAATCCAGAGCCAGGTCCAGTCAGTCACTGCATTCTCCTCATTTCTGCTCATTTTTATCCGCAGCATACCCTCGCGCGAGCTAATCGTCAGCTTCGTTGAACATAAAAAAAGCCTCAAAACTATAAAGTCTTGAGGCTTTTCTTCGTAAGGGTTGTCAGAGCCGAAGCTCTGGCGATGTGTTGCAGGAGCTTAGAAGCCCATGCCGCCCATTCCACCCATACCGCCCATATCACCACCTGGCATACCGCCGCCGCCAGCTGGCTTGTCTTCAGCAAGTTCGCATACTGCAGCTTCGGTTGTCAGCAACAAGCTGGCAACTGAGGCAGCATTTTGCAGTGCTGTACGGGTCACTTTAGTAGGATCCAGCACGCCTTGCTCGACCAGATCACCGTACTCGCCGGTGGAGGCGTTAAAGCCGTAATTGCCTGTACCGTTTGCAACGTTGTTCACCACAACGCTTGGCTCGTCGCCAGCGTTTGCAACGATGCAACGCAGTGGCTCTTCGATTGCGCGCAGAACCAGTTTGATACCAGCGTCCTGATCAGGATTGTCGCCCTTGATTTTCGCGACCGCAGCACGGGTACGAATCAGAGCGACGCCGCCGCCAGGAACAATGCCTTCTTCCACAGCTGCGCGGGTTGCGTGCAGTGCGTCTTCGACACGGGCTTTCTTTTCTTTCATTTCGACTTCGGTCGCAGCACCGACGCGAATCACAGCAACACCGCCGGCCAGTTTGGCTACGCGCTCTTGCAGTTTTTCACGATCGTAGTCAGAAGTTGCTTCTTCGATCTGAACACGGATCTGTTTGACACGTGCTTCGATTGATTTGGCATCGCCATGACCATCGATAATGATGGTGTTTTCTTTACCGACTTCGATACGCTTAGCCTGACCGAGTTCTGCCAGTGTGGCTTTTTCAAGCGACATACCGGTTTCTTCGGAGATGACAGTACCACCGGTGAGGATGGCGATGTCTTCAAGCATAGCTTTGCGACGGTCACCAAAACCAGGCGCTTTAACAGCGGTGGTTTTGAGGATGCCACGAATGTTGTTGACGACCAGCGTGGCCAGAGCCTCGCCTTCGACGTCTTCAGCCACGATCAGCAGAGGGCGGCTTGACTTGGCAACTTGCTCAAGAATAGGCAGCAGATCACGGATGTTGCTGACTTTTTTGTCGTAAATCAGGACAAATGGGTCTTCCAGAGCTGAAACTTGCTTCTCTGGATTATTGATGAAGTATGGTGACAGATAGCCACGGTCAAACTGCATACCTTCAACGACGTCGAGTTCGTTATCGAGTGACTTGCCGTCTTCGACAGTGATCACGCCTTCTTTACCGACTTTGTCCATTGCATCAGCAATGATCTGGCCAATAGAGAAGTCGCTGTTAGCCGAGATCGAACCGACTTGAGCGATTTCTTTGGTTGTGGTGCATGGCTTAGACAGCTTTTTGAGCTCTTCTACTGCGCAGGCAACTGCTTTGTCGATACCGCGCTTCAGGTCCATTGGATTGATGCCGGCAGCCACATACTTGAGGCCTTCAACAACGATCGACTGAGCCAGCACTGTAGCGGTAGTTGTACCGTCACCAGCGTTGTCAGATGTCTTAGAAGCAACTTCCTTGACCAGCTGAGCACCGATGTTTTCGAATTTGTCTTTGAGTTCGATTTCTTTCGCAACCGACACGCCGTCTTTTGTGACGGTTGGGGCGCCGAAAGAGCGCTCGAGCACAACGTTACGGCCCTTAGGACCGAGAGTTGTTTTAACAGCGTTGGCGAGGATGTTTACGCCACGGACGATGCGCACACGTGCGTCATCACCGAATAAAACTTGCTTGGCAGCCATTTATATTCCTTCTGGTAATCAGTGAATTAAAGGATAACGGCGAGGATTTCTTCCTCGCGGATGACGAGAACTTCGTCACCGTCAACTTTGACTGTCTGGCCGGCATATTTGCCGAACAGGATTTTGTCGCCAATTTTGACATCCATAGGCAGAACTTTGCCGTCTTCAGTTTGTTTGCCGGGACCAACAGCTAGCACTTCACCTTGATCGGGCTTTTCAGCGGCGCTTTCAGGGATGACGATGCCCGAGGCAGTTGTGCGCTCGTTGTCCAGGCGTTTGACGATCACGCGATCATGCAGGGGACGCAGGGCCATGTAGAACTCCTGTTACAAATAAATATGGGTTTAAGAAAACTCAGCCTTGAGTGCATCTTATGAATTGTTAGCACTCATAGCCGTCGAGTGCTAATTATAGGGGTAGTTTGTGACATTTCAAGTGGGGGGGTACGGAAATTGTCACGGGTGGTTGATGTCGAACGCCAGCGAATATGGAAATCAAGAGCTCGGCGTATTAGTTGGAATGTTGGTCATCACTCGTATATGTTGGGAGCCAACAGATAGTTGCAAGTTCATTTATGAGTGTGAACATTGCCACGTAATACTTAAATCTATACCTGGGGATTGTTGCGTCTTTTGCAGTTATGGAGATGTTCCCTGTACGCCAATACAGAAAAAAAAGAGCTGTTGCGGATAATTAGCAAATTTACGAGAGCGTTAAGGATTAACATTCAGTAATTCTCTTAGGAGCTTTAAATGCTTTTAGTGACCTCAATCATTGCCTCTGTGTTAGCGATCCTCTTTATCAAGCTCTCTTTTGCCGTCATTGGTCTTCGAACAAAGAACAAAGTTGGCTTAGGCAGCGGCGGTCGTGAAGACCTAGAGAGAGCTATTCGGGCCCACGGCAACCTTGCTGAGTATGCGCCATTCGGGATCATCTTGATTGCTTGCCTGGAATTAAATGGCGCTCCCTGGTGGCTCGTTGCTATTCCAGGCATCACACTCATTACTGGGCGCTTATTACATGCAAAGGGCATGACTGTACCGCCACCAGATTTCAGTAAGCGTGTTCTTGGGATGAAGTTTACTTTTGGAACGCTGGCCCTTTTGATAGCTTTGAATTTGGCATGGTCGCTTTACAGGTTCACCTTATAGAGTGGGGGATCCGCGATACTGGTAAATAAACCACCATTCGACGATAGACATGGCTTAAGATCTACCGCTCAGGATTTACATCGACACGCCTGAAGTAAAAAAAAACGTAATTCAACTAATTTAATTGGGTAACTGATGTTCTCGGCAACTAACATTTATCCAGTTTTAATTGCATTGCATATCATCGAGGCCGTACTAGTTGCCCTCATCTTTCGAGATAAGCATGATAAGTCGGCGCAACTTTGGGTAGGTGCCTCACTGATGTTCGCTGTAGCGATCAGTGTGTTGTGCTTTTTCAATGAGACCGCCTCATTTGAAAGAGACTTCCTGGGTAATTTTCTAACGGCCTACACGATCGTACTGTATGTCTATAGTCTTTTTGCATTATTTGACATACCTCAAAATACGAAAATTCTAGACGCAGCGATCTGCACTGTTGTTGCAACAGTGTTTTTTTTATTAGTCGAATTGGATCTTACGAATCTCGTTGCGCCCATGGCGGGCCTTTTATATGGTCTGATCAATGCTTTAGCTTACTTTAGACTCAAAAGAGCTAACCGCAATGCAAGCAATACCTATTTGCAAATCATTTCATACACCTTCCTAGCTGTGGCCGTGATCTGGTTTATTCGGATCCCGTTATCGCAGCGATATGGATTGAAGTTTGCAGTCGACGCGGGAATGGCTAATTATGTCCTGGTCTTTTCGACTTTTATTTTTCTGGTGATCAGACAGGTTGGTTATCTGATATTACGTATTAACCTCATGCTGAATGCAAAAATTCATCATGCTGCTGAATTCGCTGCGGCCACTCAAACGCAGATGCTTAAAAGTCTAAATGCAATCAGTCGGGCGCGTGATAATGAGACAGGCAGTCATATTGTCAGAACGCAATGGTATGTCAAGGAGGTGGCGCTCCAACTAATGGCGACCGGTCATTACACGGATCAACTTAGCAAGGAGATCATTGAGACCATGTTTAATGTCGCACCGTTACATGACATCGGTAAAGTAGGAATCCCAGATTCCATCTTGTTAAAACCTGGTGCTCTGGATCCAGAAGAATGGACAATTATGAAAACGCACACAACAATCGGTGAAACCATATTACGTGCTGCAATTGACGGTAACGCCAAGCATACACAGCTATTGCAAATGGGGATCGAAATTGCGGGCGAGCATCATGAAAAATGGAATGGAAAGGGGTATCCTCGCGGCCTGTCTGGCCAGCAAATCCGACTATCTGCGCGAATTATGTCGGTTGCTGATATGTATGATGCACTCGTGAGCGTTCGGGTTTATAAAGAAAAGTGGTCGCACGCGCAAGCAATCGAAGAAATCAAACGAAACAGTGGAGAATCTTTTGATCCTGTTGTGGTTGAAGCATTCTTGTCCATACAAGAAAAAATCAAGAGTATCGCCACGGCGAACGCTGATGAGGATTAACTCAGGTCACACATGCACTATGGCATGATTGAACACGTTGTGTGGCACATCTGCTTTGCCTCGACTTAATCCGCCAACAAATTCCTTGCACATGATGCAACCG
>CANBUF010000054.1 GCA_947372575.1 Alcaligenaceae bacterium
GTGAAGTTACGATTTTTTTTGCATCTGATCTGGCTGGTTTGCGGTGGCTTGTATAGTCTTCAGACGATGGCAGCCGAACCACCTGGTGTTCTCGCAATGGCGGCTAGCGAGAATGATGCCGCAAGAAAGAATGAGCATGTGTATCGTTACACTTTAAAGGAGCTCGGTGCGCCTTATCCGCTCAATTTACGTGGGACAGACTCAAAAGACGGTGTTGGCTTTAATGTCCGAGCGGATGAAGTCGTCACCAAAGCAACATTGAAATTGAATTATGCATATTCACCTTCTTTGATAAGTGACTTGTCACATCTGATCGTGCTGATGAATGATCAACTGGCAAGCACCATTGAATTGCCAAAGGATCACAGTGGCAAGGACCTCGAGCTTGAGGTCAACATTCCCACAAGATTGATCTCAGACTTTAATCGATTGTCATTGCAACTCATTGCACATTACAGCATGCAATGCGAGGATCCACTGCATTCAAGTCTCTGGGCAAAAATCAATAACGCCAGTGTTCTTGAAATCACCACACTACCGGTTGCCTTTAACAATGACCTGTCAATCTTGCCTTTGCCTTTTATGGATCGAAGGGACCTTGGCCGATTAAATCTTCCGATTGTTTTTGAAAGTAAACCTGATGAAGTTGGTCTCGAAGCGGCTGGCATAGTATCCTCATGGTTCGGTGCACTGGCAGGTACTCGTGGAGCTCGTTTTCCGGCATTGTTAGGAAGCCTTCCTGCCAAGGGGCATGCAATTGTGCTGAGCGTAGGTGCACCATCCCTGCAGGGGCTTGATCCGCTCGCTTCAGAGGGCCCATCGGTCTCCATGATGGTCAACCCTAATGATCCTAACGGTAAATTTTTAATATTGAAAGGCCATAACAGTGCAGAGCTCAAGCTTGTGGCACAGGCACTCGCGATAGGTAATCAGGCACTTACAGGCCAGACTGCCTTGATTGAATACGTCGATATGTTGAAACCGCGCCGGCTTTATGATGCGCCCAACTGGCTGCCGAGTGATCGCCCGGTTAAGTTCGGGGAGATGATGTCCTCGAGAAATCTGAATGTGTCTGGCTATAACCCTGAGTCGATCCGAATCAAAATGCAAGTGCCACCAGACTTGTTCGGCTGGCGCGAAAAAGGTGCTCCGGTCAATCTTAAATACCGCTATACACCTCAGACAACGTCTACAAATTCTTCAATGATCGTGACGGTCAATAACCTATTCGTCAAATCATATATCCTCCCCCCTATTGGACGGTTGAGTGATAGTCTGATGCGATCGATCTTGGATGATGAAATGCTGCCGTTGCAGACTAATTTTAATATTCCACTACCCATGCTTCAGTCACACTCCGAGCTGCAGTTCAAATACATGTATGACTACGTCAAGCAAGGTGAGTGCCAAGACATCATCGTTGACAATGTGCGCGGCGCAATCGATCCGGAATCTACTCTTGATATTTCCGGCTATTCCCATTTCATTGCCATGCCTGATCTGAGGGCATTTAGTGAAACAGGCTTCCCTTTCACTCGACTTGCTGACTTGTCAGAAACGACAGTCGTAATGCCAGATACACCAACAATACAGGAGTATGCAGCGTATTTTGATGTGATGGGCCACATGGGGGCATCGACGGGTTATCCCGCTACAGCAGTGTCAGTTATTACTGCGTCAAAGGTCGAGGGTGCAGCTAACAAGGATTTATTGGTTATTGCCTCTGGTCGCAACAACCCTCTGCTCAAACTCTGGTCTAGTATGTTGCCGGTCAGTTTGGATGGAAGTTTGCGGTTCAATATCTCGGATCTAGCATCACAGGCATGGGAAATGCTCAGTTTCAATCGGCAGGAAAAACTTCTGGGTATGCGTGCCGAGATGGTTTTTAAGATGACCGGGCAGATGGGGGTGTTTGCAGGCTTTGAGTCACCTATAGAGCGCAAACGTAGTGCGGTCCTCATTTGGGGCGCCAATCAGGAGTCGCTGACGGACAGTGTGAGCGCGCTGCTCGATTCGGATGATGCCGAGCGGAAGATTTCCGGCAATCTTTCGGTTGTGCGCCATAAGCAGGTCAGTACTTTGCTTTCTGAAAAAACCTATACCGTTGGGCATCTAGGCTGGTACAAACAAATGTATTGGACTTTATCCAACCACTTGATTGCATTTGTCGCGCTTGGCATCGTTTGTTTCGTTCTACTGAGTATGCTGATTTTTGCGATGTTGAAAGCCAAGGCCAGGAAACGGCTCCAATGAGTCGCTGATACAATTTCCTGAAATCTGACAGGTCTTAAAAGGAAAACACTGCAACATGGTGATGACAACGACAAAAAAACGGCTTGGAATGCATCGATCAGGTGCTTACCTGCTTGCCAGTGCTGCATTGCTGCTCGCTGGCTGTGCAACAGGCCCTTCTGTAGTGGGTAATGGCATGTCCGTGACAGCGTCAGAACCGTCAAGCATGACACACAGTGGTTTTCTCACCGACTATGCGCGCCTGAAGCCAACCAAGTGGGGCGAAGGGATTGAATGCTGGAAAGAGTCCGACCTGAATGCTTCACGCTATAACAAAGTAATGATTTCGAGGATCGTCGTGTCCTTTGCTCCGTCTGCAGAAAAGGTGAAGGAACAAACCATTGATCCTAGCGATCTAAAAATGCTGACTGATTACTTTCATAATGCGTTGGTTAAAAGTTTGAAACCGGATTTGCAGATAGTGGATCAAGCAGGCCCGGGCGTGGTGCTACTGCGTGTGGCTCTGACTGATCTAGTCCCCACAACGGTGACCGACAGTATTGCAGGCACTCTGATTCCCTATGCATTTATTGTTGAAGCTAGTTCCGGCACTGAAACTGGCAGACCAGCAGGTTCTACCCCTTATCTTGGTCAAACCGGGATGGAGATGCAGTTTCGCGATAGCGTCAAGGGGACTGTGCTTGCGGAATGCCGCGATACAGAAATTGGCAGAAAATATGCTGCGGATATGAACGCTGGCGCAGCGACTGCTGCACAAACCTGGGCAAATGGTTACCTCAATTCCTTCCAGTCCTGGTCTTACGCCAAGGATGCGATTGATAAATGGTCTGCGCTGGTGGCCAAACGCGTCGGACAATTACGCAAAGACGCGCAATAAGCTAGTCGCCCCAGGCTGCCTTCTTTTAGTTATGATCAGGGATCTCCGAGAGCTCCCTGATTGGCCATCCGACCAATGACTCCGGAACGCAGACTAAAAGCCCCCTCATGACAGACGCTCGCACAACCCAAAACGATTCCAATGCAGTGCGCACCATCCTGGTTGGTACTTTTTTTGTACTGCTTGCGATGGGCACGCGAGCGACCTTTGGTTTGTTCATGCAGCCAATGGGTCTTGAGCACAATTGGCCACGCGAAGTATTTTCTATGGCCTTTGCTCTGCAGAACCTGGTGTGGGGCTTTGGCGCAATTGGCGCCGGAATGATGGCCGATCGTTTTGGTTCGGGCCGCACGATTGCTCTGTGTGCGGTGTTCTATGCGCTGGGACTTGTGGGCATCCGTTTTTCCTCAAGCGTCACAGAGCTGTATCTCTCAGCTGGCATTTTGGTCGGCCTGGGTCAGGCAGGTACAACGTTTGCTGTGATCCTTCCAGTGATTGCGCGGACCGTTCCGCCTGCCTCACGCAGTACTGCAATGGGGATTGCAAGTGCCGGGGGCTCCCTGGGCCAATTTCTCGTGGTGCCAACCGGGCAGCTACTGATCGATACCTATCAGTGGACCGGTGCCTACTGGATTCTTTCAGTGGTGCTTGCAGCAACCTTGCCCTTGACCTGGTTTTTGCGTGGCAAGCCCGCAGCGTCGACCGGCCCGCATCAGTCCATGTTGTCTGCCATCAAACAGGCCTTGCGCCACCCAACCTTCCAGTTTCTGTTCTGGAGCTATTTTGTTTGTGGCTTTCATACCGCGTTCATTACGCTGCATTTGCCTGCGTTTGTCACGGACGCGGGCCTGAATGCGAGTAGTGGTGCCATTGCAATTGCACTGATTGGATTATTTAATGTCTTTGGTTCCTTTACTGCAGGCAAGCTTGGTGGGACCCATAGCAAAAAGAATTTGTTGGCCTTCATCTATGCCATGCGTGCCTTTGGGATTTTGTGGATACTGGTGATGCCTACTACCGTTTGGGTGGTGTATGTGTTTGCTGGCTGGATGGGCTTGTTCTGGCTCGGCACGGTGCCGCTGACACAGGGTCTGATCGGACAGATTTACGGTTTGCGTTATGCGGCCACCTTGTCGGGCATGGTGTTTCTCGGACATCAGCTCGGCAGCTTTAGTGGTGTATACCTGGGTGGCAAAATCCAGGCCCTCACGGGTAGTTACGATCTCGTATGGTGGATGGGAATTGCTCTTGCGCTTCTTGCGGCGGTTCTATGTTTGCCGATTAAGGAAAAGCCGCTTGGGCGTTCCTTGTCACCCATGCCTGCATAATTCCTGACCATGAAAAAAATATTGTCCAGATCTAACCTGTTTTGCAGAGTCGGCCTGGGCGTGTTGCTGATGATTGTGCTTGGGATTGGATTTCTGGGTTACATGACTCCGGGCATGCGTCTGAACTGGGAAACCATCGCGACGATGTGCGGTTTTTGAAGTGAGCACGATGCACACCCTACAAGATGTCCCGGCGATAGATTTTGAGCAGTTGCGTACATTGCCTCCCCGCAGTACTGCGGTGCTCACGGTCAATAACCGACTGGCTCGCCAGGTGATTCAAACGCTTGCTGCACCACTCGCTCAGGTCGACTCCGCATTTACCAAACATGCGACTGAAATCCCCATGGTGGCTCCCTGGTCTGGCTGGTTAGCGCATGTGTTGGCGCAATTGAGTTTTCAGGAGCATCTGCCTGCACCCTCATATGTTCTGGATTCCTTCGCCGCACAAACTCTCTGGGCGCGTGTCATTGAACGCGCTGAGACCGACCGCCCACTGCTGGACGTGAATCAGGCTGCCAGTGCCGCCATGCAAGCCGATGTCTTGCTGGATGAATGGCACATCGATGTGCCGGAGTCTGATTTCACAGCAGAATACGAAAGTTTTGGCCGCTGGCGTGGTCTATATCGTGAACAACTGCATAAGCTCGATGCGCTGGATCCAAACTTACTGATTGAACGGGTCATCGTGCATCTTGCCGCGATTGCCGCTGAGGGCTCATCGGCCTTGACAATGCCTGCCCATGTGGTGATCGCCGGCTTTTCAGAATTGCCTCCGCGTATGGGACGTCTGCTCGATGTGCTCGTATTGCTGGGCGTTTCGATCACGATTCTTCACCAAAAAAATACTCAGCCTGGTGACATTGCGCGGGTGTCCGCCTCCAGCGCTCAAGCCGAATGGCTGGCTGCTGCGCATTGGGCACGTGCGCAGCTTGATGCGGACCCGCAAGCAAAGTTTGCCATTGTGGCGATTAGCCTGGATGCTCAGGCGCCGTATGCCAGGCGGGTGCTGGAGCACGTCTTAGCCGATGGAGTGCACACGCCACATGCTTTTAACGTCGCTGTTGCAAGACCTTTGTCACAGTGGCGTGCTGGCCGTGCACTGCTCGCATGGCTGCGAACCTTTGTCCTGCTCAAAGACCAGTCAGGCGGAGAACCCGTGGATTTTGGTCAGGCACTGTTGTCTGGATATTGTGCCGGTGACACGCAGGAGCATGGCGCGCGCGCGCGGATTGATGCGCGCTGGCGCGATTACCAGACGACCCGGATCAATCTGAATGCCTGGACGCGTGCGATTGAGGCACTGCCCCTGCTTGCGCCGGCATGGCAAATGGCCTGGCAGGCCTGGCAATCTTATCCGCGTCAGGCGCAAGCACACCAGTGGGCACAGTATTTTCGTGCCACGCTCGCCACGCTTGGGTTTCCAGGGCAGTCTCAGCAGAGCTCCGTCGATTACCAGGTCACCGAAGCGTTAGATGCGTTGCTTGACCGATTCGCTGGGCTCACGCCAGTGCTCGGTCGTGTCTCGGCGACACAGGCTTGGTCGACGCTGAGTCGGCTTGCAAACAACGCACCTTTCCAGCCTCAGCGCGATCCACTCGCCAGACTGGACGTCCTGGGTTTACTTGAGGCAGAGGGGGGGCGATGGGATGCCATCTGGATGCTTGGTCTGACCGACGAGGTGCTGCCCGCAGCGGCTCGACCCAATCCATTTATACCCCTGCCTGCTCTGCGTCAGGCGCGTGCGCCCCGCGCAACACCCGAACGAGAGTATGACTGGGCACAGCAAATTTATCGCCAGCTCTGCCTGACGGCTCCACGGCTGATCGTCAGCGCTGCACGCCAAGAAGGTGAACGCGGTTTGCGTGCCTCGCCGCTAATTGCCTCGATACCAGAATCAGCAGATCATTGGGCACCCACGCTTAGCGCTCTCCAGCCGCCGGTACTTGAGGTTCTGAACGATGATTGCGGGCCTGCATTGAATGGGACAGAGATCACTCCCGGTGGCGTGAACGTCCTGGAGACGCAGGCGTGTAATCCCCTATGGGCATTCGTCAGGCACCGACTCCGAGTGCGTGGGCTCCAGCCTTATGCCAGCTTGCCTTCAAAAACTTTGCGTGGCATTTTTTTGCACGCGGTGATGCAGAGAGTCTGGGAGGTGCTCGCAGACCATGCCCATCTCGTCGCACTCTATGCCCGCGGAGAAATCGAAAGCTGGATTGTCGAACTGGTCAGTGACGAAGCTGCCAAAAAACTCCACGATTATCCAGTCATGTGGCAACAACTCGAAGCAGAACGTGCCTGCCTGCTGGTCGCGCAGTGGCTGGCACAGGAAGTGCAACGCACACCCTTTGTAGTCACTGAGATTGAACAGAAGCGCTTATTGGTGATTGGTTCGGCTACTCAACAATTACGACTGGAATTGCGTCTGGATAGGCTCGATACACTCGAAGATGGCCGTCAGCTCGTGATTGACTATAAATCTGGAACTAAATTACCTGATGTTTTGAAGGACTGGAGGCAGGACCGTCCTGTGCATCTGCAGCTTCCCAGTTATGCCGCCTTGATGGGCGCCGAGGGAGCTGCGCGTGGGCTCGCAGGCCTCGTGCTGGTGCAGTTGCATAGCAAGGCTGTCACGACGATGGGTATTATTGCGACCGATGCTGAGCTGGGGCTTAGTGGGCCAAAGACCATCGAAGATGCAAAATACTCTGACGCCTCATGGGCTCAAGTGATGGCCAGGCTGAATCACTCGATCACGTTACTGGCTGATGAATTCGCAAGCGGTCAGGCCGTGAACCGCTCCTGGCGCAAGAGCGATCTTCAATATTGTGATGTGCTGCCGATACTACGGGTGTTCGATGGGGATGATGATGAGTGAAAAAATCCCATCCGATGCGGTGGTACGTGCGCGTGCAATTGATCCCACGCAATCATTTTTAGTTCAGGCTCCGGCAGGTTCGGGCAAGACCGAACTGCTGACTGATCGTATTCTGGCTTTGCTGGCGACGGTCAATCGACCCGAAGAGATCGTCGCGATCACCTTCACGCGTAAAGCCGCTGCTGAAATGCATGAGCGGGTGCTGCATAAACTCAACGCAGGTTTGCAGACCCAGCCCCCTGAGCGCTCACATGCCCGTCAGAGTTGGGAGCTGGCGCGCGCGGTGCTTAAACGCGATCAGGAAAAAGGCTGGCAGCTATTACAGCATCCCGCCCGACTGACCATTCGCACCATTGATGCCTTCTGTGCATCGCTGGTGCGCACCATGCCTTGGTTGTCAGAGATGGGGGGCGTGCCTGGCATCGTCGATGATGCGCGGCCACACTACCTTGCCGCCGCACGTCAGACCCTTGATTTGGCCGACAAGGGAGAATTCGCGTATGTGACCCAGTTGCTCAAACATCTCGATCTGGATGTCGAAGTCGCGGCCAATGCCCTGGCAGATATGCTTGGGCAGCGGGATCAATGGTTGCCGCTCCTGGACCACAGTGATGACCGAGATGTACTCGAAGACAATCTGCAACGTGCCATTGAAAAAGACCTGGTAGTGCTCGCCGAACTGATGCCCGTTGGCTGGGCGGAGCAACTGGCGGGTGCGACCCGACTGGCTGCCGAGGTCTTGTCTCGCGATCAGCCAACGCATGCAATGGTTGAACTGATTGACTGGGACGCAGAGCCTTTTTTTCCCGGCGTCGAAGATTTGCCTCGCTGGAAAGCGCTCGCGGCTTTGTTGCTGACGACAGAAGGGAATTTGAGGCGGACGATGAACGTCAAAAATGGCTGTCCGCCCAATTCAGCTCAAAAAACGCAGTTGCTCGCATGGCTGGGAGCACACGAGGGCATGGAGCCAGCCGAGTGGGTGATGCGGTTACACAATGTCGTGTCAACACCCGATCCCGCGTTCACTGAAGACCAATGGCAGATACTCAAAGCGCAGATTCAGTGTTTACGTCTGGCTGCTGCCCAGTTGATGCTGCAGTTTGCGCAGGCAGGCGAGGTCGACTTTATCGAGATTGCACGTCGCGCAGCCATGGCACTCGGGACGGCAGAGGATCCGACAGATTTATTGCTCAGACTCGATGCGAATATCAGGCATCTGCTGATTGATGAATTTCAGGATACCAGTCAGTCCCAGATTGAGTTGCTCAAACAGCTCACCCTTGGCTGGCAAGAGGGCGATGGGCGCACGCTGTTTCTGGTGGGGGATCCGATGCAATCTATCTATCGGTTCCGCAAAGCAGATGTGTCACTTTTCCTCAAGATTCGTGATGAGGGTCTGGATAGCGTCTCACTGGAATCCCTGCGGTTGAAAGATAATTTTCGTTCGCAAGCAGGGGTTGTGCAGTGGGTCAACCAGGTCTTTTCAAAGCTATTGCCTCCAAAAGATGAGCCTGCTGCCGGAGCGATATCCTATGCCCCTTCTCAGGCTTTTCACGGTTTCACGCAGGATCCGGCGGTGGTGTTTCATCCAGTCTTTGTTCAAGCGGGACAAAAGCCAGAACCCATTGTGGTGGAGTTGGCCCGTGAGGCACTCGCGGCTTATCCCGAGAGCGATCATCCTGTTGCCATACTGGTCAAGGCCAGAACGCATTTAAAAGAAGTCACGCAATTACTTGGCCAGGCGTCGATCCCTTGCCGA
>CANBUF010000055.1 GCA_947372575.1 Alcaligenaceae bacterium
TTCACCGGATCAAGGGCGTGTGCAAAACCCGGTCAGACAACAACTTGTCGCCCCTGGAGTTGCCCCATCCGAGACAAATACTAAAAGCACTTCAAGCACAGTCACGCCGCACTTTAAGCGCGTGCGTACCGTGGCCGAGCTAGATGCAATCCTTGCCGCATCGACAACACCAGTCATGCTCGATTTTTATGCGGACTGGTGCGTGTCATGCAAGGAAATGGAGTCCTTTACTTTTGTGAATCCTGCCGTCGCGCAGCGTATGCAAAAGCTGGTATTGCTGCAGGCCGACGTCACGGCGAATAATGAAGCAGATCGTGCGCTCCTTAAACGCTTTAGATTATTCGGCCCGCCAGGCATTATTTTCTTTTCACCTGGCGGCGCTGTGCGTCGTGACGTCAGAGTAGTTGGTTTCCAGGATGCGTCACGTTTTGCCGCGTCTCTTGATCGTGTATTGAAGTAAATATTGAAGTAAACCAGGAAGACATGTCTACCACCTCCCCCAGCGCAACATCTGCATCGACCACACCGGTCATTATCTTGTTAGCACTGGCAGCCTTTGCCAGTGCCAGCGCCTTTCGAATTTGCGATCCCTTGCTGCCTGTCCTGGCGACAGAGTTTGGCGTTCGCACTGCACAGGCCTCTAATGCGGTCACGTTTTTTTCAATCGCTTACGGGGTGATGCAGTTTTTTTACGGCCCAGTGGGTGATCGTTATGGCAAGTTCCGTGTCCTGTCGATTGCAACGCTTGGCTGTGCTTTTGGCAGTCTGGTGATTGCTGTTGCGCCCACGCTTGAGATGGTCGTGATTGGGCGCTTTATTGCAGGAGCCACCGCAGCTGGAATTGTGCCATTGTCGATGGCCTGGATTGGTGACAATGTTGCGTATGAGCAGCGGCAGGCAACATTGGCGAGATTTTTACTTGGCTCGATTTCTGGTTTGGCAGCAGGCCAGCTCCTGGGTGGCGTGTTTGCCGACACGATCGGCTGGCGCTGGGCCTTTGTTGCCATGGCGCTTGTCTATCTGATTGTGGGCTCCTTGCTCATATCCAAACGACACCTGGTACCTGAAAAACTGGCGCCACGTGGACAGGGACGAAACTTATTGGCTCCGCTTAAGCAGGTTGGTGCAATTCCCTGGGCGCGCGAGGTGATCATTACGGTATTTCTCGAAGGCGCGCTGGTCTTTGGACCATTGGCCTTTGTTCCGGCGTATTTGCATGAACACCTTGGAATAGCTGTTTCCTGGGCGGGTGTCATTGGTGGGCTGTTTGCGGTCGGCGCCCTGATGTATGCATTACGTGCCAATCAGCTAATTGGTTTTTTTGGTGAGCGGCGCCTGGCCTTATTTGGAGGGTCGATCCTGGCGCTTGCCTATTCGACTTACTGGTTTGCGGGATCCTGGCACTGGGCGGTGCTCGCGAGCATCCTGTCAGGCTTTGGCTACTACTTGCTGCATGCTGTGTTGCAGACAAACGCTACCCAGATGGCACCGGCTGTGCGCGGCACGGCCGTTTCGCTTTTTGCTTCGTTTTTGTTTCTGGGTCAGTCGGTTGGTGTTACCGCTGCGGCGTTGCTGGTTGATGTTGCCGGGCTCGGGGCAGTATTCCCAGTAGGAATACTGACGATTCCTGTGCTTGCGCTCGTCTTTGCCTGGCGATTGCGCAAGCGCCATGTATACCTGGCAAGCCAGGTTTGACCAGAATTACTTATATTTATGCTCAGCGAGAAGCTTTGCCGCAGCAATCGCAAAGTACGTCAAAATCCCGTCTGCACCCGCGCGCTTGAAGCCCAGGAGTGATTCCATCATGACCTTGTCGTGGTCAAGCCAGCCATTGGCGGCGGCCGCCTTGAGCATCGCGTATTCGCCACTGACCTGATAGGCAAAGGTGGGGACGCGGAAGGCATCTTTGACGCGACGCAGGACATCCAGATAGGGCATGCCTGGCTTGACCATCACCATGTCTGCGCCTTCGCGCAAGTCTGCGGCGACTTCGCGCAGGGCTTCGTCAATGTTGCCTGGATCCATCTGATAGACCAGTTTGTTGGATTTGCCAAGGTTTGCTGCCGATCCCACTGCGTCACGGAATGGGCCGTAAAACGCGCTGGCGTATTTGGCTGAGTAGGCCATGATCCGGGTATGAATGAGATCGTTGGACTCAAGAATCTGCCGGATTGCACCAATACGACCATCCATCATGTCGCTGGGGGCGACAATATCTACGCCAGCCTGGGCCTGGACCAGGGCTTGTTTGGCGAGGATTTCGAGGGTGATGTCATTGATGACATAGCCGTTTTCGTCGATTACACCGTCCTGGCCGTGGCTTGTATATGGATCGAGTGCGACGTCAGTCAGTACACCCAGCTCAGGGAAGCGTTTTTTGAGTTCACCCACCACGCGTGGCACCAGGCCATCGGGATTCATGGCTTCGGCGCCGTCAAGTGCCTTAAGCGCAGGATCAATCACAGGAAACAGCGCCATGACTGGAATGCCAAGCGACACACATTCCTCTGCAACAGGTAGCAGCTTGTCCAGTGAATAGCGCACGACACCAGGCATCGAAGCAATCGGCTGAGTAATACCCTGCCCTTCGATGATGAAAACCGGATAAATCAGGTCATCTACCGTAAGTGAGTGCTCACGGACAAGGCGTCGTGAAAAGTCATCCCGACGTAAACGGCGTGGGCGGCTGGAGGGGTAATCTGCGAGGACAAGATGAGGAGTTGTCATGGAACGACCTGTGGAGAAATCCAGTTTTCGATTTGTTGGCCGGCTTCTTCGAGCCCGATACGTGCCGTTGCGGAGAACGCAATGGCATTGAGGGCACCAATATCAGCCAGTTCTTTTTTAACGGCAAAGATGGCCTTGATGCGCTGGCCATAGGGGAATTTGTCTGCTTTAGTCAGCAGCGCCATGACCGGTCTGCCTGTCGGGGCAATCCAGTTCGCCAGGCGGCGATCCAGATCGGTGACGCCGCGGCGGATGTCAATGAGCAGGACAATGCCGGCCAGGGACGGGCGTGTTTGCAGATACCCCCCCAGTACATCCGCCCATTCTTCGCGGGCGCGGTGTGCAACCGATGCATAGCCATAACCAGGCAAGTCAACCAGAAAGCCTAGCTGACCCTCGGGATCAATGGGGTCGGGTATGCCAAACATATTAATCAAGCGAGTGCGACCGGGGGTCTTGCTGGAGAATGCCAGGCGCTTTTGGTTGGCCAGTACATTGATGGCGGTGGATTTACCGCAATTCGATCTGCCGACAAAGCAAACCTCGGGAGCACCCGGTGGTGGGAGCTGATCCAGCCGGGCGGCTGAAGTAAAAAATGAAGCACGATGCAGGATGGACACGGCAAGCCAATAAATAAGGTCAGACCCTATTGTATAATCATGAGCTTAGATAGCTATAGATTTGATCGTCGAGGTCTTCAATGAAGCGTGTGTTGTCTCGTTTAATGCTTACGAGCGGTGTGTTGAGCGGTGTATTGTTTGGTATCGCAGCCGTATCCCCAAGTATCGCAGCTGAGGCTGCCGGTCCTGCCAAGCCAGATGCTGCCAAGGGCGCTCAGCTCTACGAGCAGGGTGATGCTGCGCGTGGTGTGGTGGCCTGTGTCTCGTGTCATGGCGCGGCAGGTAACAGCACGAGTCCTGCTAATCCGAATCTTGCGGCCCAGTCGCATGAATACATTTACAGACAGCTGATGAATTTCAGCACCCTTGAGGGAGCAAAAGGACCCGTTCGCTCAGGTCCTGATGGCAGCCCATCAGTCATGTCTGCCATGGTGATCAGCCTGACCGAAGGCGACAAGCAGAACCTCGCATTGTATTTGTCACAACAAAAACTGACCGAAGCTGCAACAGCGACGAATGTCAGCTCAGTCGAGCTTGGTCAGAAACTCTGGCGTGCTGGTAATCCCGACCGTAATGTTCCTGCCTGTGCTGGCTGCCACTCACCAAATGGTGCTGGCATTCCCGCGCAATATCCGCGACTGAGTGGTCAGTATCCCTCCTACATCGAGATTCAGCTTAAATCGTTCCGGTCTGGCTACCGTGCAGTGGGTTCACCCATGCATCAGATCGCAGACCGTATGTCTGATACAGACATCAAGGCTGTGTCAGACTATGCAGCAGGGTTGCGTTAATCAGTAAGATCCGCAACGTCTTTCGTCTGGCGGACAAGTTGATCAAAGGGGGCGTCAACCAGACACCCCCTTTTTTTTCGCGAAGAATATTGTGAATATTGCAACGCCCGATCCGATACTAGCAATATCCGATGACTCCGGAATACCGGCCCCACGCCCTGCGCCCAAGGCCGTCCATACAAGCCTGATTGAACTGCTCAGTTCTATGAGGTTTGCCATCAGCTTGCTGGTATTTATTTGCCTGGCGAGTCTGATTGGGACGGTATTGCCACAAAACCGTTCTGCGGGTGCTTACATAGATCAGTTTGGACCGTTCTGGTTTGAGGTGTTTGACAAGTTTTCGCTCTGGCACATCTATAACAGCTGGTGGTTCCTGGTCACCATGACATTTCTGGTGACCTCAACCAGCCTGTGCCTGATCCGTAATGCTCCCAAAATGCTCAAGGATGCGAGCTCTTTCAGAGAAAATATCCGCGCCTCGAGCCTGCGCTCCTTTCATCACAAGGTTGAGCTGGACACGACTCGCGAAGTACCGACTGCGACACGTGCGATTCAAGCCTGGTTACAAAAACAAGGCTACGCCGTGCGTGCGCGCCACGAAGGCGATGCCATCCTGCTGGCCGCGAAGCGCGGGAGTGGCAACCGTCTGGGCTATATTTTTGCGCATGCTGCGATTGTGGTGATTTGCGTTGGAGGATTGCTCGACAGTGAATTGCCGATCCGGTTACAGGTCTGGCTGCTGGGTAAAACACCCATTATGGAAAATATGCTGATCGCCGATGTGCCGCCGGCTGGCAGATTGTCTGTCAATAACCCAAGCTATCGCGCGAATGTACTCGTGCCCGAGGGTGGGGAGCGCAGTGCTGCGATTGTCAGTGTCGATGATGGCGCACTGGTTCAGCCCTTGCCGTTTACGCTCGCACTTAAAAAGTTTGAAGTCGATTACTACTCGACCGGTATGCCAAGCCGGTTTGCCAGCAAGGTCGAAGTCACTGATCCCGACAATGGTCAAAAATTCGAGACGACGATCGAGGTGAATGAGCCCTTGCATTTCAAGGGCGTTACCGTCTATCAGTCGAGCTTTGATGATGGGGGCAGCAAGGTTGAACTGACTGGCTATCCCTTGTCCGGATCAAGCCCGTTGAGCTTTACGCTCAAAGGCCTGGTGGGTCAGACAAGTGAAGTGGCGCTTGGCAATACCGGTAAAAGTATCAAGGTCGACGTCACAAAATTGCGCACGATTAACGTTGAAGACTTGTCAGCGGGTGAGCCAACAGTCCCGAAAGCCTTTGGAGAGCACGTTGCTTCGGTGACCGGGAGTGCCGCCGGCAAGAAAAATAAAAATCTGCGTAACGTGGGCCCAAGTATTGAATACCGGCTGATAGACGAAAGTGGCCAGTCTGTCGTGTTCAACAACTATATGTTGCCGATGGATTTGGATGGGTCATCGGTCTTGCTCGCGGGGATGCAGGAGCCTGGCAGTAATGCTTTCCGCTATTTGCGCATACCCGCCGATGCCAAGGGTACCGCTACGGAATTCATGGATTTGCGGGCCGCGCTCGCAGACCCTGCAGCACGCAAAGAAGCTGTCCGTCGCTTTGCAAAAGCTTACGCTGGCGCCCCAGCTGATCAGCAGGCGCTTGAATCGTCAGCCGAGCGGGCACTTGATACCTTTGCTGCAGGTGGGCTGCAGGCGATTTCCCAGTTCCTGGAGTCAAACGTCCCGACCGCTGAGCAGCAACGTGCCGCAGATATTGTGATTCGCTTATTAGGCTCTTCGGTCAATGAATTGCGTAGCATCGCTCGTGAACGGGCAGGATTACCCGCCCTGGGTACAACGCCCACGGACGTCGAGCTCAATACGTCCTGGGCCCGGTTGGCGGTCGCTGCGCTCTCCGATGTGAACTTGTACCCCGCACCTGTCATGCTGATGCTTAGTGGGTTTGATCACGTGCAGGCAAGTGTGTTCCAGGTGACACGCACACCAGGCAAGATCATCGTCTATGTCGGATGCCTGTTCCTGGTGCTGGGCATTTTTACAATGTTCTTCGTGCGCGACAGGCGTATCTGGGTGTGGCTGCGTCCGGCAGAAGGCACAACCGGCACGCGTGTATTAGCGGCCATGACTTCCCAAAAGCGTACACTGGATTTCAATCGTGAATTCGACCGGTTCAAGCAGGCATTGCAACGGTTAAATCAAGCCGATCCGCCTGCGAGTTAATGCGAGTACGTGCTGTTGAACGACCTGGTCCAGGTATCAGTCCGACTGATTGGCATGGGTCGTTGTTTTTAACCTGATTTATTGAGATTTCCCATGACTGACTCAGTCGCTGATTCTGTAAATGACTGGGACGATTTGTCCGAGTCGGGTGATGCACGCGTCCAGCGAGGACGACTGAACTGGACAGACGCCCTGTTTTTTTTGTTGCTCGCCAGTGGTGCCGCCTATGCCTTGACGCATTTCAGCGCGGCCATGGATTACTACGAGCAGACGATCCTGTGCCTGGCTGTACCGTTGCTGACCTGGATGGGTTGGCTGTGGCGTCCCTTACGTAACCTCATGCTGGTGTCGGCGGCAGGTGCTGGCTTTGCCATCTGGTTATACCAAGGCGATCTCGCGCGTGCAGAGCAAGTCTTTTTGCTGAAATACCTGTTGTCCTCGCAATCGGCCATTTTGTGGATGTCCGCACTATTTGTGCTGGCGACGGTGTGCTACTGGATCGGTATAGTCAGTCCGACCGCAGCCTGGTTAGGTACGGTATTGTCCTGGTGCGCGGTGTTTGCCGGTACGCTGGGTCTGCTGGTGCGCTGGCGCGAAGGCCATCTGATGGGTTCGGACATTGGCCATATTCCCGTCAGTAATCTTTACGAAGTTTTTGTGCTGTTTTCCCTGATTACAGCCCTGTTTTATCTTTACTACGAGCGTCGCTATGCCACCCGTGCACTTGGTGGCTTTGTACTGCTGGTGATCACCTCGGCAGTGATCTTTCTGCTCTGGTATTCATTTACGCGCGATGCCTTCCAGATCCAGCCTTTGGTGCCTGCACTCAAAAGCTGGTGGATGAAAATCCATGTGCCTGCAAACTTTATTGGCTACGGCACCTTTTCTCTCGCTGCCATGGTGGGCTTTGCGTACCTCATCAAACAGCATGGCCAGACTAAATCCTGGCTCAAACTCGCCCCGCTCTTTGTCCTGGGTGTGCTGCTCGCTGGCGAGCCCATGGTGTTTCGCAGCCAGGGTTTGTCCGCGACCTGGATGCTGTACTTCGGCATTGGCGCGCTGATTGTTGGCACGATCCTGTTGTTCCGTGGTCCGATTGCGGCACGCTTACCTTCGCTCGAAGTGCTCGATGACATCATGTATCGCGCCATCGCAATCGGTTTTGCTTTTTTTACGGTGGCGACGATTCTGGGTGCGTTATGGGCGGCAGATGCCTGGGGCGCTTACTGGCAGTGGGATCCTAAAGAAACCTGGGCCTTGATTGTCTGGTTGAATTACGCTGCCTGGCTACACCTTCGGTTGATGAAAGGTCTGCGCGGAACGATGGCGGCCTACTGGGCGCTAGTCGGTCTGCTCGTGACGGGCTTTGCATTTCTGGGGGTCAATATGTTCTTGTCCGGACTGCATTCCTACGGCGCACTCTAGTCGGTCTGTTTTGGTATTCCAACCTTTCTTAGCTTTCCCTGAACCGTGAAACCTGCCAGACCCTGGATTGTTCTCGTCGCCACACTAACCGTGCAGGCGCTTGTCGCCATGGCATTGCTGACGTTGCCGGTCGTCGCCCCAGTCGTGGCCAGAGTGCTCGACATCTCTACAACCTATCTGGGCGCCTATGTGGCGCTCGTCTACTTTGCCGCAATGCTTGCGAGTTTGCTCGGTGGCGCGGCGGTCAGACGGTGGGGGGCGATCCGCCTGAGCCAGGCTGGACTGATCAGTTCGGGAGTGGGTTTGTGCCTCTGTGCCATCCCGCATCCGGCTGTCATCGCTCTGGGTGCACTGTTCATTGGCGCAGGCTATGGACCCATTACACCTGCCAGTTCACATTTACTGATTAAAACTACGCCGCCCAGCCAGCTGTCCCTGGTGTTCTCGATTAAACAGACAGGCGTGCCACTTGGCGGCATGATTGCGGGTGCTCTGGTGCCTTCTCTTGATCTGCTGATTGGATGGCAGACCACGTTTGTGGCGGCCGGGATGGTCTGCTTTCTGTGCGCCTGGTATATACAGTCATTGCGTGCCGGCCTGGATGATGATCGCAATGCATCCGTCAAGCTTTCTATCGTTGGTAGTTTCGTCAAACCCTTGCGCCTTGTTTTTGGCCATCGCAGTTTGAGAAATCTGTCCTACATGTCTTTTTTGTTTTCGATGTGCCAGATGTCACTCATGGCTTACCTGGTGACCTTTCTGTTTGAAGACTTGCAGTGGTCAATCGTTGCGGGCGGTGTCGCGCTCACCGTCGCGCAGGCTGCAGGCGTAAGTGGACGTATTTTCTGGGGCTTTGTGTCCGATCGCTGGCTGGGCGCACTCAAGATGCTGATCGTCATTGCAGTGCTACTGATTGCGGGTGCGCTGGGTACGTCACTCCTGCGCGCGGACTCGTCACCCTGGTTGCTCTATGGCGTGCTGATCGTGTTTGGTGCCTCGGCAATTGGCTGGAATGGTGTGTATCTGGCTGAGATTGCTCGCCAGGCACCGGCGGGTCAGGCCAGCATTGCAACGGGCGGGACCTTGTGTATTACGTTTCTCGGCGTAGTGATGGGCCCACCCTTTTTCGGTATGCTTGCCGGTGCCATCCATAGCTATGGAATGAGTTATGGATTTTTGGCAATACCGGGGCTGATCATTTT
>CANBUF010000056.1 GCA_947372575.1 Alcaligenaceae bacterium
GGTTCCACGACCTTCCATACGGGTTGACCAACAGGGATTGTAAAAATGTCGTACATGACCGCGTTCATGCGCCCTGTGTTGATACCCGCCATGACAAGACCTGCAGGCATGGCGTAACAGTCACCTGCAATCGCGCGTTGTGGCTGTGCACCTTCCATATACAGCGTCATTTCTCCTTCGAGTACACAGGTCTTACCGCCATACTCATGTTTGTGCAGCGGTGTGCGTGTCTGGGCTGCCCGGGTAGTTCTTTCAACAATGAACTGAAAGCCTTGCCCATCAGGTACGCTGACCAACTGCTCTTGCTTGATCGAGCGCGCAATCACGCCGGGAAGTTCATTACCATTGAGCGTACTGGGTGGGTTCGTTGGGGGTGGAGGGGGTGCCGCGATGCTGCTTGAGAACAAGAGACACAGCAAAGCACAGGTCGTGATTTCTTTGGGTGTCATGCTATCGCCACATTCTTTTAAGTGTGCCGTCTTTCAGGACAAAATGATGCCAAAGCGCAGCCAGGGCGTGTAAGCCTGCGAGGATGAGCAAGGCATTCGCAAGCAGGCCATGCAGCTCCACAACATTATGTCGCAGCGCCTGATTGGCAGGATCAAACGCGGGAACCGTAAATAAATTGAACAGATTATCGCCACGGATCCAGACCGCAGCAATCCCGATGGCAACAGTACAGGTCAGCAATAAATACAAAAGATGGTGCACCCCGATGGCGAGTCGTCCCATCAGACCAGGGATCGCCTGCGGTAGTTTGACCCCACGCGTGCGCCGCCAAACAATACGGCGTATCAGAACAATCGCGAGAATGGCCCCCAGGCAGATATGCGCGCTCCTCGCCATGACTCTGGGGCCTACCTTTGGAAACCAGTCTATTGTCTGACCCAGGACCCAAAGCGTCATTATCAGTGCTGCGCTGATCCAGTGAAGCCGGATCGTTTTCTGGTCATATGTCTGTTGAGTCATCATGTCGTGATTGCCATTTGTGGAAAGGCCTATGCTGCAGTGTAGATGAAGCGATTAGTTCCCTTGAGTAATCTTGCGGTCGTTCAAGGGCATGACGGGTCGGGCATTCATTGGGAATATCCCTTGGAATTGCATTAATTGCGCAGCAGACATTTCTACAGGAGTCTTGAGGATGTAGAACGTAACGCCTTCCGTACATCCTGGTGTCGTCAGAGAGCCTGAGTAGCTGTAATACGACAGAACGCTCGGTAACATGCCTGTGAGATCGTAATTTGAACCTAGTGCGACCTGGCCTTCGGTGCGTGGCATCGCGGCAAATATTGGCTTGAGGTTTTCGTTTTCTTTTCCGACTTTAAAGAAAACCCCAATCACAGCAAATTTACCGTCAGAACCCTGATGCACCAGATGCGCGTTAAAGGGGTAGACCGTGCCATCTACTTTTTCTTCGCCAGGCGTATGCATATGGAATTGGACAATTTTGTAATCTATGCCGCCAAGCTTCGCAATTCCGCCATTCGCAAGGCTGACTTGAATCGTATGGCCATTGTTGATGACTTCAGCTGCGGATGGGGTGTAATGCGGTTGGATCGGTGACTCTACCGTAGCTGCTGCGCGTGTAGGGATATCAATGGGCGCCTGTAATAGCCCGGTCTTGCACACAGCAAAGTCTTTATGCAACTCACCCCAGTGCGCGGGGCCAGTATTGCCTTCGTAGCCCCATTTCACGTTGTCATCAGCCAGACAGACAAATGACAAGAGCGCCAGAATACAGCCTAAAACGCTAGATTTTTTGTACATGTTGTTCTCCAGAGGTGTGGGTTTCAGACAGTTTTAGAGTTCAATAGCGTAAAAGCAACTTCGATTAAGTTAAGAGGCTTTTTGAATCATAAGGTTTTTAAGTGGTTCATTGGATATGGAAACCTCACCTGTGTGCGTCTGCACGGATAACCCAATTAGTCCGAGGATAAAGGTGATTGATAGGGTCGCAAGTATCAGAGACAGGGCCATTGGCCGAGGCTTATCCAAATGCACTGCAGCGACGCTCAACTGAACCATCAATCCAAGCAATAAAACACAGACCCATCGGATTGGATCTGGCCGGAGATTTAACAGTTCCAGCCTGAGATTACGTGTATCGCTGATCGATTGAATGGATCGCATTAAGGTTTGTGCAATCACTGGTGGTATCTCGGTTTGTGTCGCGACTTCAGCAGTTTTAGTGAGCAGACTGTTTATGTATTGCTCTGTTTCTGATGATCGGCTGTGGTTGCTGACAATCAGAGGCCATTCGATTTCAACTGCAGAACGCGCATAGGCTCTGGCCTCGGCGATTAAGCCTTTATCACGCAGGGAGGGAATCGCTTCGTTCAATTGAATGAATGCCGATATTGCTCTGCTTTCTGCAGAGACTGCATCCACGTGTGCCTGGAAATTTTGCCAGACACTCACTCCAAGCAGAGCTGCCGTCAGTGCAAACAGGCTTGTTGGTAAGCCAATGAATGGTGGAACGATGCCATTAAACTTAACGGCGATACCTCTAAGTTTTTTACCGTTGCATACCCAGAAGATCAGTAGTCCGCATCCAACGTACAAAAACAACAGGCCAAAAAATATCACAAAGTCTGATGCGGAAAAAAATTTCTCAATCGTCGTGAAATGCATCATATAGATTCCATTCGGTGCAGGTAATGTATATGCCAAATTGACATTCATTCTGGCCTGATGAAGTTTACTTTGTACCATCACGCGGCTTCAACTGAGTCACGATAAACAGGTATCACCCTTATTTGAGGAGTCCTTCGCAGGCTTGCTTTAAAATCGAGTCCTAAAAGAGGAGATTTCATGGAGCGTTGCCCCTGGTGCGAAGGTTTTGAGCAGTATCGTCAGTACCATGATACGGAATGGGGCGTTCCACTGCGTGATGATCGCGCATTGTTTGAGCTTTTGATTCTCGAAGGTGCACAAGCAGGACTGTCCTGGTCCACTATTCTTAAAAAACGTGAAAACTATCGCCTGGCTTTTGATCATTTTGATCCCGACATTATTGCTAATTACGAGGACAGAAAAATTGCTCGATTGTTAAGTGATCCAGGTATCGTTCGAAATAAGCTAAAAATTGCTGCCACAATCACCAATGCCAAAGCATTCCAGGCCCTGATAAAGGATGGCCATTCTTTTAGTGAGTTTCTCTGGCAATTTGTAGATGGCAAGCCTATTCAGAATGCGCGTCAATCCCTGTTGGATGTGCCCGCTAAAACTCCCGAGTCAGATGCGATGAGTCAGGCGCTACTTAAGGCGGGCTTTAAGTTTGTCGGCTCAACCATTTGCTATGCCTTCATGCAGGCATCTGGAATGGTCAATGATCATCTGGTGACATGCCATCGACATTCAGAGGTCAATGGCCTCGATATTTAGGGCAGCTGAGCACGTCGTACTAACTGTCTGTGGTGCAACACAGAGATAGATATATGAAAGGAACTGGATAGTTAACCCCAGAATGCTTTTACTTTTGAGGCATCTGCTGTGCCGCGTTCAAAACCGTACTTCATAAATGGCGTGATTAAGTTCGCATCCATCACACTATCAATTCTGGTCATGCCGGGCGGCAATCCTGCGACAATATGCAGCACTTTAGTGCCCTGGTCCCTCAGGTTGTTCAATTCCTGTAACAACGAGTCCGGAAAGCCTGAGGTTCTTAAATTCTCTTTCAATTCGTTTGGTCCGCCATCCGCCAAAGAAATTACAAATGCACGTTTGACGCCTGCCACTACATCAGAATGTGTACTGGATTGACAGATGCCACCATCCATACACAAGCGGTTTTGAACGAACGTTGGTCCTGAGCCACCGGGCAGCGATGAGCTGGCAGAGCATGCATCGACGATTGGCACATTGCTTGAAGCAGAAATAATTAATCGCTCGCCGGTATAGCAGTCATTCGCGCTCGCATAGAATGATTTTGATGGCCAGTCGGTCAGGCCGATCACTTTAGCAACCGTCTTTTTATATTTGTCCTGTCCCGAAGGATTATGCGCGGCCATCGCAGCATGACCGACGGCTTGTATGGTTTGAGGCGCTGCATCTTTTGCGTTGTAGGCTAAGGCTTTCGCGCGTAACTGACTGGCATTGAATTGAACTTCTGGAACGAGCTCGGCAAAAATTTTGGGAAAGTAAGCAAAAAAATCCATTTCACCGGCCATACGCCAAAGATTGCCCTTTGCCAGCATTGCGCCAATCATCGAGCCTGCCGAAGTGCCAACAATCATATCTGCATCTGAGACATCAATGCCATGTTTTTTAAGCGCATGAAAATATCCGAGGTACCAGGAAATAAGAACAACACCGCCACCTCCGAGCACGAGCGCCTTTTCTTTGCCCTTGCCAAGTTGAGGTTGAAAGGGAATCGGGTGGGCTAAGCCATCATTCCAGTCCGCGGTTGATGCGATGAGATCTCTTGCCTCAACAGCATTCACCTCGGCAATTGTTTTTGGAGAGAGTTGCGCAGCGGGTTGTGCTGCAACTTCAGCGCAGGCGACAGCGGCCACACTGGTTGCAGAGACCTTTAGAAAATGACGGCGTGATTGCTGGTTCATAGAGCCTTTTTTAGAAAAAATACGATTCAATATTTTCCATCGCCGGATCAAGGAAGATGGACTCCCCGATATCCGCGCCTAGATCGCCAGCTTTCGAAATGCTTGTTGTAAACCCAGTGTAAGTGGCAATACCAGTAGCACCATTCCAGCAATCAAGGCAATCGTGTTGTTCACGCCAATCTTATCGCCCACGAACCCATAGATCAACGGTGAAATTGCACCCGCCCCAATTGTCAAAGTATAAAAAACACCAAATGCGCGCGACCGCATATTGCTTGGCACAAGCTCGGGCACTGTTCCATACAGACCCGATGAGGTTCCGTTTAAAGCAACGCCCACTAGTGGAAGTAGCAGCATGACCACATCAATCTGAAGTGGCAATGTTGAAGCAATCAGGAAGGTAGTAGCGATCTCTGTGATCACCGTGGTTTTAATGACCCCCATCCTAGCAGCGAGCACTCCACAAACAAACTTACCTGCAGCGCCGCCCGCAAACGTCAGGCTCAAGGCAAAGCCAACTTGCGTCACCGTGGCGCCCTTTGCGATTAGCAAGAAAGGCAGTAGCGTTAAGAAACCCATGCGCGTAGCGCTATCTATCACTGCAATAGAAGATAAAGAAATGAAGCCTGGACTCACAAAACGACCGCGACGGGTGGTTGTAACCGAAGCAGGCTTGGCTGTCTGTTGTTGAGTAACTAATGGTGTAGTCAGAGACGCACGAGGCAGCACAACCCATAAGATCAATACCGCAACTAAACCAAGTAACCCCATCAAGCTGGTGACAGTATGCCAATCCCAAATTGCGAGTAACGCTGCGCAAAGTGATGGCAACAAAACTTTACCAATATCGCCAGAGAAGTTGTATGTACTCAGTGCCCCACGAAGTTCTGGACCCTCAAACGCATGCGAGGTGAGTGATGACGATAAAGGGTGTTGCACACTGGCACCTAAGCCACTCAGAACTAAACACAGGGCTAAGCCCATGAAGCCCGTCGTCCATCCTGATAATAAGAAACCTGTCGCGGCCACCACGGTACCGAAAAGCAGTAGACGTTTTTCGCCCACTCTTTCAGACAATATGCTTGAAGGAACCTGTAAAGATGCCATGGCTCCTGAGTACAAGGTTTTCAAGGAGCCAACCTCGGCCAGCGATAAACCAAACGCAACCTGCCAAACGGGGAATAAAACATATAAAAGATCTGTATATCCGTCATGAAGGATATGCGCGCCACAGCACGCGCCCAAGACTCTTTTCTTAATGTTTTTCATGCTGTGACTATAGCGTCGATTAAAACGACATCGCAAGTGCTGTCCTTGGCGCAGTGAGGCGCCCGGACCGCGTGGCAGATCAGAATGCTTTGTTAATCGAGATGCTGATCGTTTGGGTCGTGGTTTTGCCTGTAGAGCTTCCGATCAGTGATCCAGAGTAGTTGATGTTTGTGTTGCCATTGGTATTGTTAAACGTTGATGAGTAATTCGCTGTCTGACTCGGTGTCATGGCAATGTTGTAGTTTGCGTCGATGAACCAGGACGAATCCAGAAAATAGGTTGCGCCCACAGTCACAGCACCACCGACGACCCACTGTGAGCTTGAAAAGTTTTGTGGCGTGCCAGAGATGTCTGTGACGTTGCCCTTGATGTCGGCAAATCCAATCAGATTGTCAATGTTCGTATTGATTTGCGATACGGTTGGGCCAGCGCCAGCATAGATAAAGCTATTGTCAAAGGAGTGGCCGATGAAGGGCATCAGCGCGAACTGGTGCGAAATGTTTGTTTTGAATGTTCGAACCGTGGCATTTCCTGTAAATGATGATGCACCATATGAGCCTGATTGAGGGATCAGAAAGTTTTGGGCTGTCGAGCTCAAACCTAATCCGTTATAAGAAAATTTGGCACCCCATAGCCATTTTGAGTCTTGAAAGTGTTTAAAGTAGCCTGCCTGTGCTCCTGGAGCAAACCCCGTTTGCGATCCCATGCCGAGGTTGACTGGTGGTCCACCCGCACTGCCGGATGAAAGGAATGCACCTGTCGTTTTGTCATAGGCGTTTGATAGCCCCGTCGCCTCAATACTCTGGCTATTGAAGTCAACGGAATTGAAACTGCCCCCAATACCTAAATAGAACGCACTGTCAGGGACGATACTCTGAGCGTTTGATATGGTCGGGATGGAATAAAGGAATGCGGGCAGAAGCACCGCGAGTAATTTTTTCATGGTGTCTTTTATTTGGGAATGGATTGATGTGTGCAACGGTGTTGAAAGACTCATTGCTCCAATGGATTGCCCATGGCTGCATTGGCTTCTTCGGCTTTTGCAGGACCTCGTAAAAAGCGCGCAACCGCAACGGCAATGAGAACGCCAATTATAGATCCACAGGGGTAGACCCAGTACGTAGAGAAATCTCCGCGAGCGAAGTCCGGTCCGAAGGCTCTTGCGGGATTAAAGGCGGCACCATCGAATGGTCCGCCCATCGTGCCCATTGCCATCACATACGCACCCACAGCCAGAGGAACAGAACTGCCATCGAGCTTGGGCCCATTGGTCATGCCTAGTATCAACAAGACCATACCGAAGGTGAGAATCGCCTCAAGGGCGACTGCCTGATGGAGCATGCCTGGCTGAGGGATGGTTGCCGCCAGATTGCCACCCGAACCAAAAAGTAATGCGGCAAGGCATGATCCTGCTGCTGCGCCGATTAACTGAACAACAATATAGCAAAGCGTCATAGGAATACCTATGTCGCCGCGCAACGCAAAACCAATTGTCATGGCCGGATTGAAATGGGAAGAAATATCCCCAAGAAAATATACGGCGGCAACTAACCACAATGCAGCAACCGCAGAGAGGATGAAAGCGAATTGATAAGGCGCTAGATCCCCTCCGCCATAACCAGCAAGAATGGCTGCGCCACCAGACAAGACAAACGTTAGACCTGACGTTCCAATAAACTCAGAGACGAGTCTCCTCGCCCGGTGATCATCGCTTTGCCAGTCGGCAGAAAACCGATTGCCAACTTGTAGTCGCAGGGCTTGCTGTCCACTGAGGTCGCGTTGAAGGTTCGTGTTCGGCATCAGGGCTCCAATTATTTGTTTGGAGTCGGAACGTCTGCAGACCCTGGTTTTGTCATGTTAATTGGGATCACAACACGATCATACAAAGCTTCGTCCACACCATTAGCAAGCGCAGCTTGCTTAAGCGTTGAGTTGTGATTAATGGCGTAATGGGCGATGTCAGAAGCCTTGTCATAACCAATGACAGGGGAGAGCGCCGTCACCATCATCACTGAATTGTCAATGTTGGATTTGAGCTGGGCCTCGTTGACGACCGCACCTTCAATCATGAACTCGCGGAAATGATCGCACATGTCAGCCATGATCAGCGCGGAGTGCAGGTAGTTACTAATGATAATGGGGCGGAAGGCGTTGAGTTCGAAATTGCCTTCGGCTCCGCCCATCTGGACTGCAACGTCTGAGCCCATGATTTGGATACAGACCATCAGCATTGCTTCAGCTTGCGTCGGATTAACCTTGCCTGGCATGAGTGAGGAGCCTGGCTCATTCGATGGGAATGTCATTTCCATCAATCCCGTGCGCGGTCCCGAGCCGAGCCAGCGCATATCATTAGCAATCTTGAACAGCGAAACTGCAGCAGATTTTAAGGCGGCGTGGGCGCGAACCATACGGTCAAGTGTGCCCTGAGCGGTAAACTTGTTATCTGCAGTCTTGATTGCAAAGCCTGTCAGTTGCGAAAGCTCCGCAGCCACTTCATCTCCAAAGCCAACGGGTGAATTCAGCCCCGTACCAACTGCTGTTCCTCCCATTGCGACCTGAAGCAGGCCTTGCGTCGCATATTCGACATCTGCAATTGCATCAGAAACGGCACCAACATAGCCTGACCACTCTTGCCCAACGGTCAGTGGTGTCGCGTCTTCGAGGTGGGTACGCCCAATTTTGACAATGTTTGCCCATAGTTTTGATTTGGCATCGAGCGCATCACGGAGCCGCTTGAGCGCAGGAATCGTTTTCTCTGTCGCCATTTTGTAGGCGGCAATATGCATTGCAGTGGGGAACGTGTCGTTGCTCGACTGGCCCATATTCACGTGGTCATTCGGGTGAATCGGCTCCTGTGCGCCCAGCGTGCCGCCAACAAGCTGAATGCAACGGTTAGAGATCACCTCGTTGACATTCATATTTGATTGCGTGCCGGAGCCCGTTTGCCAGACATACAGCGGGAATTCATTGTCCAGTTTGCCAGTGATGACTTCGTCCGCGACTTTCTGAATCAGCTGACCTTTCCAGGCAGGCAGGCGTCCGGCTTTGGTATTGACCAGCGCTGCGGCCTTCTTGACGTAGCCATAGGCGTGGTAGACCTCTTTAGGCATCTTGTCATGGCCAATATTGAAATGAATCAGGCTGCGCT
>CANBUF010000057.1 GCA_947372575.1 Alcaligenaceae bacterium
CGATGGCATGGCCAGTTTCGGGATAAATTCGACGGACAACGCACGTAGCGATCCAACTGGTTTTACAGGTGGTTTGAATGCTAAAAATGTGCGAGGCAATGATGCTCTGTTGAGCGCCGGTCTGAGTCGTCCGTTTGATCTGGAAGAGCAACGCATCACACCTTATCTGCGCCTGACCTGGCAGCAAGTGACACAAGCTTCTTTCTCCGAGGGCTCGAGTCCTGCTGCGCTGACTGTCAATAGTTTCAGTGCGAACGGGGGACGTGCGGTATTGGGCGTGGCGATCGGCAGCAAGGTCACCGATCCATTCAAGTCGCCCTATACGTACCGGTTTACTGTGGGACTGGGTGCTGATACGCCCGGGCTTATTAATCCTGTCTTGAATACATCTTTGGCGGGATTGAGTAGTTCGGTGACGACGCCAGCGGCTGGATCGACTTTTTTGCAGACGGGTTTGTACGCCACGGCGCAAGTTGGTGATCAGGCGTTTGCTTATCTGGGTGTGTCGGGTGAAACACGAAGTGGTGCTGTACTTGCTGGCATGATGGGAGGCTTACAGGTCAGGTTCTAGCAGGGCTTGTCCACCTGGTTGTTTGACTGCTCGAGCAGGCATGCCGCTGGGTCCGCATAACCAAGTCAAAGATTTTTTGAACCCGCATACCCTGCGGATCATCACAAAACCTATATTACTTTTAAAGTCGAGTGTTTTTAATGCGTGTTCAATTCAGTGCACTATTTTTATGTTTACATCAGGTAATTGGTCGCCGTGTTGTTCCAGCAATGCTCATTTTAGTGGCTTCATCACAATTCGTTTTTGCGGAGTCCTCCGATGTCATACTCGGGGAAGAAGGGTTCAAATCCTACGTAAATAATGGTTCGATCAATACGCTGTCAGTCGAAGCGCCTCAATACAACAAGATAATCGCGATTGAAAATAATGGATCAATCAATACGCTCATTAATCGTAATGATAAGTACCATTGGGGAGGCGATCAGTCGCTTGATGCGTATATTCAGGGCACGAACGTTGGAATTTTGAACAAAGGTACCCTTGGTACTCTAATTAACCCTGTGTATAGCCAAATTGAGGCCAACGTATCCAGCGCAATTCTCAATAACAAAGGTTCAATTTCTTCGATTCAAAATGACGGATTTATATTAAGCGCGATGCCGCACGGTGGTTCGTTTTCTGCTGCGATTTCAAATGTCAGCGGAGGCAAAATTTCCAATATCAACAATAATGGTTTGATCTATGGTGATTCAGCTATTGAAAATTACCAGTCCACTGTGGGATCAATAATCAATGGCTCAAATGGGGAGCTTAAAGGTAATTCCGCCGGTATTTTAAATACTGAGGGCACGATCTCAAACCTGATGAACTACGGTTATGTCTATTCAACAAACGGCCCGGCAATTGAGAATGTCGGCACGATTACCACGCTGACGAATTATGGTTCTATTACCGCGAATCAATCTCCGTATATTAGTAATGCCGGTACGATTGTTACGTTAAACAACCTGCAAAACAAATTTAACTTTGGTTCGAATTTGACCTATAGCGGCGTACTTCCCCAAAACTATAACGTCATCATCAGGAGTGATAAAGATTATGGGCAGTTGGTCGCTTCAACTGTAACCGGCAAAATGGCGTTTGGTTTGTTTGACGCAAAGGGCATATCGGTCGGATCCACTTACTCAGCGGTCTTATCGGGAATCTCAGCCTCTAATTTGCAAAACCTGACGCCTGCAGGCACAGTCACAGGTACTTATAATTCAGGCTATCTGTGGACACTCTCACCCGAGGCGGGGAACGCCACCCAGTGGGATCTGACGATTAACGAATGGATTTATCGATTACCTGGAGGAGCTCCCCAGACTAATACGCGCATCGTTCAGACGACGCCTATCGTGATAAGTCCTTCGGGTAGTGCGACGACAGGTGCTGTTTTGGAGTCTTCAGGAACAACTGTTGTCTATAACGGCACAATTTCTGATAACGGAGGATCCTCTGTTCTCGTCAAGACGGGGCTGGGTACGCTGGTGCTCAATGGGACTGACACATATAGCGGTGGGACAAAAGTACTCGAGGGTGCCTTGGAGGAGGACGGTAAGCTGGCTCTGGGTACAGGCCCTGTGTTCGTTGCAGCTGGCGCCGAATTGTCAGGCAGTGGATTGATATCAGGCGCAATGACAATTGCCGGTTATCTCAAACCAGGTGATTCGCCAGGTTATTTACAAACCCTCTCAACCGTCACGATGAACAGCGGCAGTACTTTTTTGCAGGATATTGCAGGTACCGCACAAGCTAGTGCAACTTCGCCTGTGGGGAGCACTGGCTACTATTCGTTTTTGCAAGTGACGGGCGGTCAGTTCGTGATCTCATCCGGAGTAACTTTGAGTCCTCGTCTCTCGAATTTATTTAGTCCAATCGAGTCTGGTTATGGCAGTTCTATTTATAGTCCTGCTCTAGGCGACAAATTTCGGATTGTGAGTGCCGATGGAGGGATTTCAGGCCGATTTTCCAGCGTGACACAACCAACTGAAATGACGGCCGGTATGCAATTCATGCCTTTTTATAATGTATCAGGCAGTAATAGCATTGATTTGGCGGTTATTCCTACCTCCTACAGTGCAACACTTGCAACCAGTCCGACCAATGCACGCTCAGTTGCTGGAGTATTGGATCAATTGGTGGCGCGCAGTCAATCTGCCGTTGCAAACACCGCGCAAGAGCAGCTTCTCTATGCTGTAGCGGGTCAGAGTGCCAATGCCTTGCCAGCCTATGCACAATCGCTAGCGGGTGAAATCTACGCTTCGACGCTTTCCGTCGTGCCACAGGCAAGTTTGCGGGTGCAGCAAGCGGTCATGTCTCGGTTAAGTGATGCACCAAGCCCCGCGAACCTGATGGGGGCGAGTGGTGTTTCTTTGAGTAATTCTGCAATCAGTGCCACCAATCCAGGCGGGATGCCCACCGCAACTATCAGTTCAAACCCAGCTGTCAATCCCTATGCCAGTAACGTTTCCAGTGCTGCACTGTCGAACGGCGCTGCATGGGGTGAGATTGCATATCAGTATGGCAATCGCGCAAACGATAGTAATGCCTCTGGCTACAGCAGTAATTTGTACCAAGCTGTTTTCGGTGTGGATGCCTATTCTGAACAAGGTAGAAAGTTTGGTGGGGGTATCGCATTATCCAATACCAATGTCATCGCCTCACAGGGCACAGGCACTGTGCAACAAGGATCGCTATTCTTATATGGAAAACTGCCTGTAGATACTTTCGTATTTGATTCTATGGTTAGTGTTGGTATGAGTGCTACAGATAATTCTCGAACCGATCCATCTGGCTATAGCGGCAGTTTGAGCGCAAAAGGCATCCGTGGCAGAGATGTTTTGCTCAGTGCAGGGATGAGTCGGCCGTTTGATGTGGACGAGCAACGCATCACACCTTATCTGCGGTTGACTTGGCAGCAGGTGACACAAGGCTCTTTCTCCGAAGGATCTAGCCCCGCTGCCTTGACGGTCGACAGCTTTAGCGCAAGTGGTGGGCGTGCTGTATTGGGCGTTTCGTTTGGCACAAAAGTCACGGACCCCTTCAGATCTCAATATACCTACCGGATCAATGTCGGTGTGGGTGCCGATACACCTGGGTTGATTAATCCGGTATTAAATACTTCTCTGGCAGGTCTGGGTACCAGCGTTACGACACCAGCTGTTGGGTCGACTTTCCTGCAGACAGGTTTGTATGCAACCACTCTCGTGGCTGATCAGGCATTTCTTTACCTTGGAGTCTCTGCAGAGGCGCGGAGCGGTGCAACACTGACAGGAGTGAATGGTGGTTTGCAAATTAGATTCTAGACAAACATTCGATCTGTTCGTAAAACGGATCGATATGAATGTTTTAGAACTATTGAGTTATCGCCTGTGATGTCTAGTTGTTCAGCCGAAAATGTAGTTGTTCAACGGAAAACCTAGTTGCCCCAAGGAAAATCTAATAATTGTGCTGAAAATATTTGAAGACTGAGATTAGCAGGGCTTGCGGAGCAACTCGGTGAGCGCTGCCATATCAAGAATTCTCACTTCGCGTTGACTGACATGGATCAGTCCTTCGCGGGCAAAACGTGAAAATAACCTGCTGACGGTCTCGATCGTCAAGCCGAGGTAGTTGCCGATTTCTTCGCGACCCATGCGCATGACAAAGTCGGTCGATGAATAGCCCAGAGCGGAAAGCCGCTGGGACATATTGATCAAAAAGGATGCCAGTCGCTGTTCTGAACGCATGGAGCCTAGTGCTAGCAAGACCTGATGGCTGCGACCAATCTCTTTACTCATGAGACGTCTGACCTGATGCTGCAGGGAGGGGACATGACGGCTGATTTCGTCAATGTCCTGGATGCGCACGACACAGACTTCGGAGTCTTCCATAGCGACCGCAGTCGAGGTGTGCTGGCCTTCAATCATGCCATCGAGCCCGATGATCTCACCAGGCAAGAAAAACCCTGTAATTTGTTGCTGACCGTTGGCTTCTTCGAGTTGGGTTTTAATCGAACCGAGTCTCAATCCGAATAATGCGTTGAGTGTTTCACCCGTTCGGTATAACGCCTCGCCTTTTTCGATGCGAATCCTGTCTTTGACTAGGTTATCCAGTTTTTCGATTTCATGCGCAGGCATCCCCGTCGGCAGACAGACGTGTCCCATCATGCAGGTCGAACAATGGACCGACTCGATGTTGACTGGAACGTGTTTTTGCATAGATAAACACCTGGATAAGCACCTGAATAAGTAGCTGGATTGTAGCCTTGTTGATCAAAATACCAATCTATTTCACGCTAACTTGACGCAAGTCAAGGTCTGAGACTAATGTTTTTTCCATATTTTGGACAAAACCTGCGAATATGGGCAAGGGGCAGTATTTCTGACAAAAAGCTGAATAAGTGGAGGGCTCCCTATTGAAATCATCTCAACAGGCCACATTTAGTAAGCATTCATTCATACCTGCCATTCACTGGATAAATAGGAAACATTATGCGTTTTGACAAACTGACCACCAAGTTTCAGCAAGCGATTGCCGACGCCCAAAGTCTGGCGGCGCGCAATGATAATCAATATATTGAGCCCGCACACGTGCTGTCAGCCCTTCTGGCTGATAGCGAAAGTGGTGCCGGGAGCTTGCTCGCACGCGCAGGCGTTGCCGTCAATCGACTGCAGAGTGCTCTTGAAAGCATTCTGAAAGGCCTGCCAAAGGTTCAGGGCGCCGAGGACAACATCCAGGTCAGTCGTGACCTGCAGGGTGTATTCACCCGCGTTGAAAAAGAGGCAGCCAAGCGTGGCGATACCTTTATCCCCAGCGAATTATTCTTGCTCGCACTCGCCGATGACAAGGGGGACGTAGGACGCGCACTCAAGGACACCGGCATGCAGCGCAAAGCGCTAGAGTCCGCAATCGATGCTGTGCGCGGGGGGTCTTCGGTCAATGACCAGGAAGGCGAGTCCAAGCGAGAGGCCCTATCCAAATACACCATGGATCTGACTGAGCGCGCCCGCGAGGGAAAGCTCGATCCAGTGATCGGACGTGACGATGAGATTCGCCGGGCGATCCAGATTCTGCAGCGCCGCACCAAAAACAACCCCGTGCTGATTGGCGAGCCCGGTGTAGGCAAGACCGCCATTGTCGAAGGTCTGGCTCAGCGCATTGTGAATGATGAGGTGCCTGAGTCGTTGCGCGGCAAAAAAGTCTTGTCGCTCGATATGGCGAGTTTGCTGGCGGGTGCAAAATTCCGCGGAGAATTTGAGGAAAGACTGAAATCTGTGCTCAAAGAGCTGGCGCAGGACGACGGCAGCTACATCATCTTTATCGATGAAATTCACACGATGGTGGGTGCCGGTAAAGCCGAGGGTGCGATGGATGCGGGCAATATGCTCAAGCCTGCGCTTGCACGTGGTGAGCTGCATTGCATTGGCGCCACGACTCTGGACGAATACCGCAAATACATCGAAAAGGATGCCGCGCTTGAGCGTCGCTTTCAGAAGGTGATTGTCGATGAGCCAAACGTTGAATCAACGATTGCCATTTTGCGCGGTTTGCAGGAGCGTTATGAGTTGCATCATGGCGTGGAGATCACTGATCCTGCGATCGTTGCCGCTGCCGAGCTCTCGCACCGTTACATCACAGACCGTTTTCTACCTGACAAGGCGATTGACCTGATCGATGAGGCTGCCTCGCGCATCCGCATGGAGATCGACTCCAAGCCCGAGGTCATGGATAAGCTCGAACGCCGCATCATCCAGCTCAAGATTGAACGCGAGGCGGTCAAGAAAGAAACTGACGAAGGCTCGATCCGTCGCCATCAGATTATCGAAGAAGAGCTCGAAAAACTGCAGCGTGAGTTCAATGATTTTGAGGTCATCTGGAAAAGTGAAAAAGCCGCTGTCCAGGGCACGCAGTCGATCAAAGAAGAGATCGAGCGCGCGCGTGGAGAAATGGCTGAGCTGCAACGCAAAGGTCAATTCGACAAGCTGGCTGAAATTCAATACGGGACCTTGCCCGAGCTGGAGTCACGCCTGAAGGCCGCCGAAGGCGCGGGTCACGCTCCAACAGAAAAACCACGCCTGTTGCGTACCCAGGTCGGTGCAGAAGAAATCGCCGAGGTCGTCTCTCGCGCAACAGGAATTCCTGTCTCCAAAATGATGCAGGGTGAGCGCGACAAACTCCTGCACATGGAGGAGCGTTTGCACCAGCGCCTGATTGGACAAGATGAGGCGGTCGGTCTGGTAGCCGATGCGATCCGTCGCTCACGCGCCGGTCTTTCCGATCCCTCGCGTCCCTATGGTTCCTTCCTGTTCCTGGGACCAACGGGTGTCGGTAAGACCGAGTTGACCAAAGCACTCGCAGACTTTTTGTTCGATTCAGATGAACATATGATCCGGATCGACATGAGCGAGTTCATGGAGAAGCATTCCGTCGCAAGACTGATCGGCGCGCCTCCGGGCTATGTGGGTTACGAAGAAGGAGGCTATCTCACCGAGGCCGTGCGTCGCAAACCTTATAGCGTGATTTTGCTCGATGAGGTTGAGAAAGCACATCCCGATGTCTTTAACGTATTGTTGCAGGTGCTCGACGATGGTCGGCTGACTGATGGTCAGGGGCGTACGGTTGATTTCCGAAATACCGTGATTGTCATGACGTCGAATCTGGGCTCGCAGCATATTCAGGCGATGGTCGGTAAACCTTATGAAGCGATCAAAGAGGTCGTCTGGGATGAGCTCAAGACGCACTTCCGTCCCGAGTTCCTGAACCGGATCGATGAGGTGGTGGTGTTCCATGCCTTGCAGAGCAAGCACATCGAAAAAATTGCTGGTGTGCAGGTGCAGCGTCTAGCCAAGAGGATGTTACAGCAGGAAATGGTGCTCGAGGTCTCTGACGCCGCGCTTGCTGAACTGGCAAGGACCGGATTCGATCCTGTGTTTGGAGCCAGACCGCTTAAACGTGCCATTCAGCAACAGCTTGAGAATCCAATCTCCAAGCTGATTCTCCAGGGCAAGTTTGGTCCGCGCGATATCGTGCCTGTTGACTTCAGAGACGATAAGTTTGTGTTTGAACGTACCTTGCAGTAAGACGCATAGGTATATAGGCTTATTACCCCTCTATGATGGTTCGATTTCAGTGAGGTACTAGCTTCTGCTATTGCGCAAAAAAAAAGCGAGGTCTTCAGAGACCCCGCTTTTTTTGATGACACGCCGCAAAAAGTCTTGATCGCTCAGACAGGCTGATCTGTTTGGTCCAGACGCAAGCATCTCGCACCATGTCCAGGGCTAATTGTGACAATTTCTGGAATGGTTTGGCGGCAGGATTCCAGCGCCAGCGAACAACGATCTGCAAACACACAGCCAGGCGGCAGGGCGCTGACATCTGGCGGTGATCCCGGAATCGTCTCCAATCTTGTCCCTTTAGAGACCGAACCATGCGCCAGGCTCTTGAGCAAGGCGCGCGTGTAGGGATGTCGCGGAGAACGCATAAGTGTGCGTGTTGAGCCTTCTTCTACGATCCGTCCTGCATACATCACCGCAATCCGGTCCGCGACTTCAACGGCCGCACCCAGATCATGCGTCACAAAAATCACAGACAAGCCCAACTCGCGCTGCAACTCACGCAGGAGTAACAGGATCTGGATCTGAACCGTTGCATCCAGTGCCGTGGTTGGCTCATCTGCCAACAAAAGCTTTGGCTGACTGGCAAGCGCCAGGGAGATCATCGCGCGCTGACGCATCCCACCTGACATCTCATGAGGATAGGCATCGAGCCGGCGCTCCGGGCTTGGAATGCGGACACGTTCAAATAATGACAAGGCTCTGGCACGGGCTTCGGATCGCGTCATGGACTCGTGCCTGAGGATGGCTTCGATAATCTGATCACCTACGGTGTATACCGGATCCAATGCGAGTAGGGGTTCCTGGAAAATCATCGAGGCCACTTTGCCACGAAAGTCCGAGAGTGTTCCTGACGACATCGCAACAACATCCTTGCCACCCACCAGAATCTGTCCTTCGAGCTTTGAACGCGAAGGATTGTGCAGTCGTAAAATGGATCGCAGGGTGACGCTCTTTCCTGAACCGGATTCTCCAATTAAAGCCACGACTTCACCGCGATTGACTTTCAGGTTCACACCCGAAACAGCCTTGACGGGTTTTCTGCCGCCTGTAAAGGTGACGGATAAATTTCGAATATCGACAAAATTTTCTTCTACGCTCATGCTGCCTCCTGTGCCGAAAGCGGTGCAGCGCTATGACCACTGCGCACCACGTGCATCAGGCAGGCAACGCCTGCGCCCTGCGCATCGGTGACCAGCTTTGGCATCGTTACAGAACAGACTGATTCAGCGTGCACGCAACGCGTATGAAAGCGACAGCCTGAGGGTGGATTGATCGG
>CANBUF010000058.1 GCA_947372575.1 Alcaligenaceae bacterium
TGGAAACTCACCCAACAATAACACTGACATCAACGCAGCAAACACGGGCGTCAGATTCAGAAAAAACATCGGCAATTGCGAGCCGGTGCGCGCGACCGCCTTCTGCCAGCACAGGTAACCTAACAATGCGGGACCTACAGCCACATAGAATACGATACCAAGAACCGAGGGCGACCAGGTGATCGGGGCATAGCCCCCCCAGAGGTTTTCTGCAAAGACCATCGGGAGCGCAAGCACCAGCCCCCAAATCATTTGCACGGCAAGCACGCTATTGCCCGACATGGCGGCTGGCCGATCGCGCAGCAGCCAGGTGTAGACACTCCAGAGTCCAATGGCCAGGAGCATGAACAAATCCCCCGAAACAAAAGAAATCTGCACGATATGGCTCAGATCACCACGAATCAGCACCCAACTCACACCAAGCAAGGAAACCATGGCGCCAAGAGCTGCGGCACGTCCGATAGGCGCATTAAAGAACGCACGGCCAACCAATAGGGTAAAAATAGGGCCAGATGCGGTGATCAGGGAAATATTGATCGGACTCGAGGTGGTCAGCGCAAGATATTGGAGGGCGTTATAGGACGTCGTACTTAAAAACCCAGTGACCGCAAATAAGATCCAGTGTTTTTTGGCTAATGGCCAGTCTTGTTTCAGTCGACCGGCAACAAAAGGCAATAAAATCAGTATTGCAACCACCCAACGCAGAAAATTCAACGTGATCGGAGGTATGGCGCCAGAAGCAAACCTGCCGACAATAGCGTTGCTCGCCCAGAGCACTGGGGGCAAAACAAGCAAGCCAAGAGTGGTACTACGCATAAAAGTCGTTTGTAGCGTTCGGACAGGAACTATAAACCGCTTTCCAGTTCGAAATATATTGAAATCCCCTGAAACACCTTCATCTCCTGTTGGGGTGTGGCATTCGAGCGTGTAAAGATTAGAATGCGTTCATGGGATGCGTTCATCGTGACCGCCCCCACCGGAGAATAAAATGAACAAGCTTCTGATGACTGCAGCGGGAATAGTTGGGGTGACACTTGCTGCCAATGCCAGCGCCTGGGTCGAGTCTTCAGGCGGCTATCCAGTCATGGTCGCGCAGCAAGTCTACGCAGGCCCCCCACAAAACGTCTACACCTCGCAGCCACAGCCACAGAACGTCTATGCAGCACCGCAGCAAACCTACATGGCTCCACCGCCTGTGTATGCTGCCCCCCCACAGGCCTATGTCGCGCAACAGCCCGCCTATGTGCAACAACCGGTTTATGTCCAGCAGCAGCCTGTCTATGTGCAGCCGCCGGTATACGTGGCGCCTGCGCCAGTGTTTGTTTCTCAGCCTGATTACGCGACAGGGGTGATTGCTGCGGGTGCGATTATCGGCGGCGCAGCCCTGATTGCAGCGACAAGCGGCCGGGGATATTACGGTGGTTATTATGGTGGCTACGGACGCGGTTATGGCTACGGCTACAACAATGCCTATCGCGGCGGCTACAACCACGGTGGCTATTACAACGGCCACACTGGCTACTATCGCCGCTAGCCCTTGCACTGAATCAAATGCACTCAGTCAACTGGGGCAGTCAGCTCAGCTGATTCGAGGCATTTGACTCAACCCAGTTGAGTCAGTCCGCCCATATACGGACGCAATACTTCTGGAATCACAATGCTGCCGTCGGCCTGCTGGTAGTTTTCGAGCACGGCGACCAGCGCACGGCCCACTGCCAGTCCAGATCCATTGAGCGTGTGCAGGAATTCCGGCTTGCCACCCTCGGCACGGCTACGCGCCTGCATACGACGCGCCTGGAAGGACTCGCAGTTTGAGACAGAAGAAATCTCGCGCCAGGTATTCTGGGCTGGGAGCCAAACCTCTAGGTCATAGGTCTTTGTGGCACCAAAACCCATATCGCCCGTACAAAGCAGCATCACACGATACGGCAAGCCCAGTAGTTGTAAAACTTTTTCGGCATGACCTGCCATGTCTTCAAGTGCATCGTACGAAGTCTGTGGCAACACGATCTGGACCATTTCGACTTTGTCGAACTGGTGCTGACGGATTAGCCCACGTGTATCACGCCCACCACTCCCAGCCTCAGAACGAAAGCAAGGCGTATGCGCTGTCAGGCGAATCGGCAAATCGGCAACAGGCACAATCGTGTCACGCACCAGACTGGTCAAGGTAATCTCGGAGGTCGAGATCAAGTACTGGTCCTCACGTGCAACCGGATTGCCTTGTTCATCGAGCGTCGGCTCATCGCCACCGCGCGTGACCCAGAACATATCATTTTTAAATTTAGGCAGCTGTCCGGTCCCCATCAACGTCGAGGCATTGACGATATAGGGTGTGTAGCATTCGGTATAACCATGCGTACCGGTCTGCAAATCCAGCATGAATTGCGCAAGCGCACGATGCAGACGCGCAATCGGCCCACGCATAAAACTAAAACGCGCCCCAGATAGCTTGGCTGCAGTATCAAAATCCAGACCAATCGACTCACCCAGTGTGACGTGATCGCGCGGCTCAAACCCCAAACGAGACGGATCCCCGGTCACAGCATCGGGATGCGGCACCCAGCGTCGCACTTCGATGTTGTCGTCGGCACTGGTCCCAACCGGCACACTTTCGTGTGGCAAGTTAGGGATGGCCATCAACATATCGTTGAGTTGCGCGAGTAGCTCGGCAAGCTCCTGCTCAAGCGCCTTTAAGCGCAAGGGTATGGCTTGAGACTCTGCCAGCAAAGCCGTAGCGTCTTCGCCACGCGCCTTCATGCCGCCAATCTGTTTGGCCAGGGCGTTGCGCTGTGCCTGCAAGCCCTCAGTTTCTGTCTGAACAGCCTTGCGGCGAGACTCCAGACCGTTGAACTGATCCACGGCGAATGTGACACCGCGGCTCGCCAGACGGCTTACAACAGCATCGAGATCTTTACGTAACAAAGCAGGGTCAAGCATGATGGATTCAATTCGCAAGGCTGAAGGAAGTAAATATTGTAGCTGCCAGCAAGCCTCAGGACCGAATCAACAAGCGCAAGAGCCACGCCACCACGCCAAGGGCAGCGACGCTGGACAGCCAGATGGCGACAAACCAGAGCCATGCCCTTGGGCGCGACTGCGTGAGTGACTGTTTATCAGGTGTTGCAGTCGTTGAGTGAGCTGGGTGAGCTGAGGGAGCTGAAGGAGTCGGCGGAGTAAATGATTCGGGCGTCAAGATGATTCGCCTCCTTGCTCAGGTGATTTCTTTTGGCGTGCCTGCTGATCGAGCTCGCGCAGATGCGCGAGTTTTACAGCGATTTTAGTTTCGAGTCCACGGTCGACCGGCTGATACCAGCCAGGCTCACGCATGCCATCTGGCAAATAGGTTTCACCTGCGGCATATGCCTCGGGTTCATCATGCGCGTAGCGATAGGCGTGCCCGTAGCCCAGTTCCTTCATCAGCTTGGTGGGGGCGTTACGCAAGTGCACCGGGACCGGGCGAGACTGATCCTGCTTGATAAATGCCACCGCCTGGTTGTAGGCCATGTAGCCCGCATTACTCTTTGCTGCGATTGAAAGATAGATGACTGCCTGCCCAAGCGCCAGCTCACCTTCGGGCGAGCCAAGACGTTCATAGGTCAGCGCTGCATCATTTGCAATCTGCATGGCGCGAGGATCGGCCAGACCGATGTCTTCCCAGGCCATCCGGACAATGCGTCTGGCGAGGTATTTTGGGTCTGCGCCACCATCGAGCATGCGCGTCAGCCAGTACAAGGCGGCATCAGGATTCGAGCCACGCACCGACTTGTGCAAGGCTGAAATCTGATCATAAAAATTATCTCCCCCCTTATCAAAACGCCGGGCATTCATGCTCAAGGCATTTTCAACCAGTGCCGTGTCAACCCGCAGTGTATGGGAGACAAGCGCTGCGGTGCCCGCCTGCTCAAGTAAATTCAAAAACCGTCGTGCATCGCCATCTGCATAGCCAATCAGCGTGTCGAGTGCAGCTTCTTCGAAAACAAGATCGGGCAACACTTTGGTTTGTGCCCGCGCAAGCAGCTCGCGCATTTCCTCATCATTTAGAGACTCAAGCACATAGACTTGTGCGCGCGATAGCAATGCGGAATTGACTTCAAAGGATGGGTTTTCGGTCGTGGCGCCGATGAAGGTGACCAGACCAGATTCGACAAAAGGTAGCAAAGCGTCTTGCTGTGCCTTGTTAAATCGGTGTATCTCATCGACAAACAGCAACGTCCTGCGCTGATGCTGATTGAGCGTGTGCTGGGCCTCTTCCATGGCCGCACGAATTTCCTTGACCCCTGCAAATACCGCTGAAATCGCAATGAACGCACAATCAAACGCGTGCGCAGTCAAGCGTGCCAGGGTGGTCTTGCCCACGCCAGGGGGTCCCCACAAAATCATCGAATGCGGTCGCCCAGACTCAAAGGCAATGCGCAAGGGCTTGCCTGGACCAAGCAAATGACGCTGACCAATCACATCGTCAAGCGTAGCTGGTCTGAGCGCTTCGGCAAGCGGTGGAATGGGAGAGGTTTTAAACAGATCGCTCATATGCGCTATTGCATGTGAACAACATCAGCACCCGCTGGAGCAACAAACTCAAAAGTCGACGCCTGCAAGGCAGGATTACGGACCATACCGGAGAGTTCAACGCGGGTAGTCTGTCCAAAAGCATCGAGCAAAATCACGCGTACTGGAAGTCCGTCTCGCATTCCCAGGTCAAGATGGACAAATCCAGCCGCCCCGTCGCGTGGTTTGGCACGCAGCCAGGCAATCCCATCACGATCAGGCAATGGTGACACAATGAAAGCCTGCTCAAGCGGTACCGAACCAAACAATACCGCAGCGGGCGAAGCACCAATTGCCTGGTTGACCTGGCGCACCGTGACCTGATTCAGATCAGGATCCAGTTGAAAAACTTCTTTGCCGTCAGACACAATCTGCTGGGCATAAGGCGACACGACATCCCATTTAAATCGGCCAGGCCGCTGAAAAGAGAACTGCCCGCTCTGGGCGGGACGTGTCTGTCCCTGGGGGCCCACCGTGGATTGCAAAAAGGAACCCGTCGCGGTCTTGACCTGCCCGACAAAACTGCGCAGCTGATCCTGGGCACTCACTGCGGTGGCTGCAACAGCTTGACCCAGGCCTAAACCTGTCAATACCAATATGCTCGCCAGCACCACCGCGCGCATCATCGGCACACTTAAAACTTTAGTCTGTCGCATTATGAACGTCATCATCACTCTTCTACTTGTGCATTGGGAGCAAGGATTTCACGGTTGCCGTTTGACTGCATCTTTGAGACCAGGCCGGAGTTTTCCATCTGCTCGAGCAGACGTGCTGCGCGGTTGTAACCAATCCGCAAATGGCGCTGCACCAGAGAGATAGAGGCACGACGATGCTTCAGAACAATCTCAACCGCCTGGTCGTACATGGGATCAGATTCAGCATCTGCCATGCCTGTGACGCTACTGACACCCTCACCTGTTTCACCCTCAACGCTGCCTTCGAGCAGTCCGTCAATGTAGTCCGGTTCGCCCTGTGCTTTAAGAGATTCAACAACACGATGGACTTCTTCGTCCGAAACAAACGCGCCATGTACACGCACTGGCAAACCAGTACCCGGCGGCATGTAGAGCATATCCCCTTGACCGAGCAGGGCTTCAGCACCCATCTGATCAAGAATCGTACGCGAATCGATCTTGGATGACACCTGAAAAGCGATCCGCGTGGGGATGTTCGCTTTGATCAGGCCAGTAATCACATCCACGCTCGGCCTCTGTGTCGCCAAAATCAGATGAATCCCTGCGGCACGGGCTTTCTGGGCCAGTCGGGCAATCAGCTCTTCGATTTTTTTACCCACTACCATCATCAAGTCGGCCAGCTCATCAATCACGACCACAATCGTCGGTAATTCATTGAGTGGCTCAGGCTGATCCGGAGTAAGCGAAAAAGGATTGGGAATGGGTTCTTCGCGCTTGATGGCATCGCGAATTTTTGTGTTGAAGCCCGTCAGGTTCCGCACACCCATCTTGCTCATCAGGCGGTAGCGTTTTTCCATTTCGCCGACACACCAGTTCAGTGCGTTCGCAGCCTGGCGCATATCGGTCACAACAGGCGCCAGTAAATGGGGAATGCCTTCGTAGACACTCATTTCGAGCATTTTTGGATCAATCAGAATCAGTCGGGTCTGCGACGAATCAGCTTTGTAGAGAAGCGACAAAATCATCGCATTGATTCCGACCGACTTGCCCGAACCTGTTGTCCCCGCGACAAGCAGATGCGGCATTTTGGCCAGGTCAGCGACCACCGGATTGCCAGCGATGTCCTTACCAAGCGCCATCGTCACCACCGAGTGACTGGAATGGTAAGTTTGCGAACCTAAGATCTCGGAAAGTTTGACCATCTGGCGCCGCGGATTAGGCAATTCAAAACCCATCAGGTTCTTGCCAGGGATGGTCTCCACCACACGGATACTGACCAGGCTCAGGGCGCGTGCCAGATCCTTAGCCAGATTAACGATCTGACTTCCCTTGACACCCGTAGCGGGTTCAATTTCATAACGGGTAATCACCGGGCCAGCCTGCGCCGCAACGACACGCACCTCGACACCAAAATCTGCGAGTTTTTTCTCGATCAGTCGCGAAGTGAACTCAATAGTCTCATCAGAAACTGTTTCGAATGCAGGGGGAGCAGGATCGAGCAAACTCAGTTCAGGCAAGTGCCCACTACCACCTTGACTGGCAGGCTCTATGAACAAAGTTTGCTGCTTTTCTTTCTGTACGCGTTCAGACTTGGCTACGGTCACGATGGCAGGCTCGATCCGGACAGTGTGCTCATGCTGAACGATTTTTTCGTGCTTGGCCTCGACCTGTTCGTGCCGAACGGCTTTTGCGACCTCACCTGCCCGCCGATCCTGGCGTGCGCCACGCAAGTCTTTGATTTTTAAGATCAATACCTCAAGCCACCCACCAAGCCGTTCAGAAATATTGAGCCAGGAAAAGCTGAAAAACAAACTCGTGCCAACACAGATCAGTGCTAGCAAAATCAGCGTACTGAATGAGAAACCGACCGCCTGGGCGAGAAAAGCAGACCACGCCTGTCCCATCACCCCACCAGCACCGCTCGAGAAGTCGGTCCTGCTGGGGAGCAGCGTACCAAAGGAGCTCAGGCGATAGGCCTCGAGTCCGATAGAACCAAGCATCGCCATAAAGAAGCCAATACCTTGCTCCCACTGGACGCGGGCAAGCGTTTCGGGTTCGCCACGGGCACGGATCTGGTTGGCCAGTCGTAAATAGCCTGCCCGCACGCGATGCAAAAGCAGCACCACCCACCACCAGGCAGAAAATCCGAACAGATACAGCAGAATGTCAGCCAGATACGCACCGATCAGACCACCGCGGTTATGCAATACCTCTGTATGGGCAGAATGAGACCAGCCGGGATCCGTCGGGCTCCAGGTGAATAACACCAGAGTCAGCCATGCCGCCAGGGCAGCAAACAGTATCCAGCGGGCTTCCCTAAGGAGATAAACCAACCGGGTCTGGAATGCCGAAGGCCCGTTACGGGTGTTTCGGGTGGTGCGCGAAGCGCGTGTTGTGGCAGCAGGAAGTCGAGGCATAAGTAACATTATAATTTGTAGCTTAACCTATAAGGCAAAACACCGATGTCAACGACCAAACATGCCAAAGTTCTGATCCTGGGCTCAGGTCCCGCAGGATACACCGCCGCTGTGTACGCTGCACGCGCCAACCTCAACCCTGTTCTTGTGACCGGGCTTGCGCAGGGTGGTCAGTTGATGACCACGACCGACGTGGATAACTGGCCTGCTGATGCCAAGGGCGTCCAGGGTCCGGAGCTGATGCAGAGGTTTCAGGAACATGCCGAGCGCTTCAACACCGAAATGGTGTTTGATCATATCGCGAGTGTGGACTTTTCTACCCGTCCCTTCAAACTGGTCGGTGACGGTGGCAACATTTATACCTGTGATGCGCTGATTATCGCGACGGGCGCTTCTGCAAAATATCTGGGACTGCCCTCCGAAGAAGCCTTCATGGGTCGCGGCGTGTCGGGATGCGCCACCTGCGATGGATTTTTCTATAAAAATCAAGATGTTGTAGTTGTTGGCGGCGGCAATACCGCAGTCGAAGAAGCACTCTACCTGTCCAATATCTGCCGCACGGTGACAGTTGTACACCGTCGTGACAAATTCCGTGCCGAACCCATCCTGATCGACAAGATGATGCACAAGGTCACGAGCGGCAACATGAAGCTCGCCACACACCGTGCGCTCGATGAAGTCCTGGGCGATACAACGGGCGTGACAGGTGTGCGCCTGCGCAATACCCTCTCTGGCGAGACCGAAGATTTGGCGGTGACCGGTGCCTTCATTGCCATTGGCCATCACCCGAACACCACGCTCTTCGAAGGCAAACTGACCATGGAGAACGGTTATATCGTGACAAAAGGTGGCTTGTCCGGCATGGCAACCATGACTTCAGTGCCAGGTGTTTTCGCAGCAGGCGATGTCCAGGATCACGTCTATCGCCAGGCGATCACCAGCGCAGGAACTGGTTGCATGGCCGCACTCGATGCTCAGCGGTGGCTGGAGGAGAATGCGGAGTAACAAAGCGGGCCTCGCAGACCTGAAGGCGCTCCACAAAAAAGCCCAGGCGCAGCGACAAGCCGAAGCACTACAACGTAGAACCCTGGAGCTCGACGCAACCTCTGGCGCGAGCGACCCGCAGGCTAAGCAGGCTGCCTCGGCGCTCTTTGCCAGGGCCACACAGTCCGCCCAGCCGATCAAGGCTGGTCAGCGTGTTCTCCACATCCGTGCGGGCGCAGTACGATTAACTGACTCACTCACCGACAAACGTCTGCGCGCTACAGGTCAGCCAGCTCAGCCTGCGGCAGCCAAGAACCATCGGCCTGG
>CANBUF010000059.1 GCA_947372575.1 Alcaligenaceae bacterium
GGGCCCGTAGCAGAATTTCCCAGTGGGCCTGGCCGGTTGTGTAGGTAAAGGCGGAAGGAACGAGAATCAGGTCGACCTCTCCTAGTGCACGATAGAGTTCGGGGAACCGCAAGTCATAACAAATTGATAATCCCAGATTCACAACCGGAGTATTGATCCGCTCGACCGTGCGGCCCGCCAGAATCCCCCTGGACTCGTCGTAACTCTCCGTGCCGCGTTCAAAACCAAATAAATGTATTTTGTCGTATCTGGAGATTTGCCGACCGGATGGATCAAATATTAATTGTGTATTAAATACTCGGGCAGGATCTGGTGAAATAAGTGGCATGCTGCCACACGACAGCCAGATTTGATGCATGGCTGCGGTTTCAGATAAAAAATGCTGGATAGGACCTGCGCCAGGCGTCTCAGCGATATCGAGTTTATCCGTCTCTTTACGTCCAAGCATGCAGAAGTACTCTGGCAGCGCGACCAGTTGCGCACCGGTCTCGACGGCCTGCGCGATCAACTGGCCAGCAGTAGTCAGGTTTTCATTCAATGATGCACCCGACACCATTTGAATCGCCGCAACCATTAACTTTTGATTCATTTTTGGTCCAAATTGAATATTAATATGCTTGTTTGAATACTCATACGACTGCTCACATAAGTCTGTTTCGAGCACTCATATGATTTCCGTTTTGAATATTAATTTTGTATCGCCACGCTTTTGTATCGCCACAAAAAAATAGAATACACATTGGCATGAAATGTCACACAAATTTAATTCCTGAGTATGATGATTATTAATCATTCCTGAGTATGATGATTATCAATCATCTGATATTATTATTAATTACTCAAGTTATTCTTTTATTTTTTTAATTAATCCATATTAAAAAATATTAACTCTAAACAAACAAGATTCACTGACAGATAAATTCCTCTAGGCCAGAACAATATATCAAATCTGCCTGTGAACGCGGTTTAAATATGTTTTTGCTTTTATATATGTCGCAAAACCTTCTCTTGTATATGTCGCAAACCTTTTTATCTAGTTTGAATCAATAATCCTTCTAGTTTGAATCAATAATCCTTACGCTTTGAATCATTAATCCATTCACACTCACTCATTTAAGGTTTTACAAATGACCGGTCAGAACTACGCTTCGCAACAAGCTAAAATCAATAAAGAGATCGAGAAACTCCAGAAGCAGGCTCAAGCCCTGCAGAGCAAAAGCCGCAAGCCTGTGATTAATTCGATTATCCGTTCGATGAAAGAATACAGCATCACTCCAGAAGAAATCATTTCCGCATTTGGTAAACCCGTAGCCGCCTCAAAGGCGCCTGCTTCGGTCAAGGTTCCAAAACCCGCTAAATCAGGCGCACCAAAGAAACCTGTTCCAGTTAAATACCGCCACCCAGAATCAGGCTCAACCTGGACAGGACGGGGTAAAGCACCACTGTGGATTATCGAAGCCGAAAAAAATAATCAGCCGCGCCAGCAGTTCTTGATTTAATTCAATTAAAACAACGCCCTATCAGTGATTGGCCAAACACAGGCCACTGACAGGGCGTTTTTTAATAATCGAATCTTGTATGACGCTTGGCCCAGCATAATATAAATGCATTAATAAAAAATAACTTTATATCTATTAGCCCAAGACGTTTATTTCTACTTGTTCAAGACGTTTATTTCTATTAGCCCAAGATATTTATTTCTACTTGTTCAAGAACTTAATCATCAGAATTAATCGATTTTTGCACCAGAGTCCTGCACGGCTTTACCCCACTTCTTACCGTCAAGCTCAACAGTCTGTTCAAAAGTTTTTAAATCCGTGACCATTGGCGACGCACCTTTTGATTCAAACTGTGCAATCACTGCAGGATCTTTGAGAATGTCATTAATCGATGCATGAATACTTTGCCGCAGCGCTTCGGGTGTCGCAGTAGGAACAAAAAAAGCAAACCAGGAATCAATCGACAATGAGGGCAAGCCAGCCTGTGCAAACGTTGGTACATCAGGCAAGGCTGCGGATCGGCTGGTCGCAGAGGCGGCAATTGCACGCACCTGACCACTCTTGATCTGCCCCATCACTGAAGGCGCACTGGCAAAGGTGCCCTGCACCTCACCACTCATCACATCAGTGAGCGAACCAGCAATACCCTTGTAGGGCACATGCACAGTTTGAATTCCTGCTGCAGAGTCCATCATATTATCAAGCAAATGGGCAACCGACCCATTACCCGACGATGCAATATTGACTTGACCGGGATGGGCCTTGGCATATTCGATAAACTCTTTCACGCTATTAATCGGCAAGCTGGGAGTAATCACCATCACAAAAGGCAGCGTGGCCAATGACGCGATCGGTGTCAGATCCTTTGCCATATCAAACGTCATATTTTTATATAACGAAGGATTAATTGAATGTGTACCCGAGTAACTCATCAACCAGGTTGTTCCATCCGGTGCGGATTTTGCGACGGCCTCACTACCGATATTGCCGCCCGCGCCGGGGCGATTTTCGACGATGACAGGGATGCCCCAACGTTTAGTGAGCTCTTGGGCCATCACGCGTGCGAGTGAATCAGATGCTCCCGCCGCGGTCTGCGGAACAATAATCTTGACCTGCTTGCCAACCAAATCGGGGGGGACTTGAGCATAAGTCGCACCGACAGGCATCACTAAGGCGAGCGTCAAGGCGCACAGCAATGTTTGAATTTTATTCATGCTGGAATGTCTCCTGCGAGTGTGACACGGTGCAGCAGTCGCTTATGGCCGTGATAATCATTAATAGGATTGTGGAGCACTGAGCGGTTATCCCAAAAAGCAATCGATCCAGGCCCCCATTTAAACCGGCAGGTGAACTCTGGGCGAACCTGGTGGGCAAAAAGAAAATTCAACAATGGCTCGCTTTCTTCTGCGGTCCAACCAACAAAATGCGTCGTATGTCCGGGATTCACATACAGCGCTAGACGTCCTGTCTCGGGATGGGTGCGCACAACAGGGTGTTCCGCACTTAAATCCTGACGCGCCTTGGTGCTACCTGAGTCATTGAGTCGGTCTTCGCGGGTTTTGGTCACTGCAGCCTTAGCGGACGAACTCACTGCGCGCAGGCCCTTTAGCACCGCTTTTAACCCAGGCGAAAGCGCCTGGTACGCAGCATGGTTACTCGCAAACATCGTGTCACCACCAACCGGTGGCAGCTCGCGTGCGATCAACATCGTGGCACTCGGTGGGGCCTGAAGATAGGAAGTGTCGGTATGCCAGATACCACCAAAATTTGTTGTTTCGTGGGGGAGCTTGAGCACCGGAATAATGAGAGGAAAATCAGGGATGCCTTTGACAAAAGGATACTCAACCACCTCACCAAACCGCTGGGCAAACGCCAGAAAAGCAGCCGATTCAAGTGGTTGGTCGCGAAAAAAGATCACGCCATGTTTGAGCCAGACAGCACGAATCTGCGCAATCACTGAATCACTGAGGGGCTCGAGTAAATTCAAACCATGAATTTCCGCGCCTACCGCATGAGTCAGGGGCTTAATTATTAATTGTGTTTCCATTCTATTTACTGTTAGTCCATTAACTATTTGAATTATTTTTGTGAGGTGCAATGATAAGTCAAATAACGCAATATCAGGGATCTCGGGATAGTTTTTATGGGCAATCGTACGGGCAATTATCATGAAGAACTAAGTTTTATTTATCATTCAGGGCAAATGACTACAATAGCTAAAACACCAGCGGAAATTAGCCATGCGCACTGACTCAGGCAGCACGATTGTTCGGCAAGATTATCAGCCCTTCCCTTTTCAGATCCCTGAGGTTCGGCTGGACTTTGATCTGGATGCACAGATCACTTGGGTGCGCAGCACCTTGACCGTGCAGCGACGCAAAGACGTCGCCCACACGCCTGATCTAATTCTCGATGGTGAAGACCTCACCCTCATTTCTGTTCATTTGAATGGCATGGCCTTGACTGAGGTTGACTATCAGTTATCTGGGTTCTCACTGACCATCCACAACATGCCGGATGTTGCTACGCTTGAGATCGTCAGCACCTGCCTGCCCAGCAAAAATACCAGCCTGATGGGCTTATATGTTTCGGGCCAGAATCTTTTTACACAATGCGAGGCTGAAGGTTTCAGGAAAATCTGCTGGTTTGCTGATCGCCCTGACGTGATGTCCATTTACCATGTGACGCTGCGAGGCGATCGAAAAACCTTTCCGCTTTTACTGTCCAATGGCAACCTGATTGAACAGAGAGAGATTGAAGATGGTCGTCACGAAGCGAAATGGCACGACCCTTTCGCCAAACCCTGCTATCTCTTTGCCTTGGTTGCAGGTAATTTTGCTTGCCGCGAACACTACAGCGAAACTCGGAGTGGTCGACGCGTGCTGCTGCAGGTCTACAGTGACCCGGGTTCTGAAAGTCAAACAGCCTGGGCAATGGAGTCTCTCGAGCGCTCGCTAAAATGGGACGAAATCCGTTTTGGGCTTGAGCTCGATCTGGACAGATTCATGATTGTGGCCGCCCGTGATTTCAATATGGGTGCCATGGAAAACAAAGGACTCAACGTTTTCAATGCGGCATATGTTCTCGCAGACCCCAATACCGCAACTGACGCGAATTACGATGCAATCGAAGCTGTCATCGGTCATGAATACTTTCACAACTGGACCGGCAATCGTGTCACCTGCCGGGACTGGTTCCAGTTAAGCCTGAAAGAAGGTCTAACGGTATTCCGTGATCAGGAATTCAGTGCGGACATGATGGCCACCGGCTTGTCCAAGTCAGCAGCGGCGAGCGCCCGGGCAGTCAAACGCATTCATGATGTCGTAGGTTTGCGTGCGGTGCAATTCCCCGAAGACAGCGTACCCATGGCGCACCCGATCCGTCCTGAGAGCTATCAGGAAATCGGTAATTTTTATACTGCAACTGTTTATGAAAAAGGTGCAGAGGTCATCCGCATGCTCCATACCCTGCTGGGCGAAGCGGGCTTTCGTGCAGGAATGGATGAGTACTTCAGACGCCATGACGGCCAGGCCGTCACATGCGACGATTTTGTCAGCGCCATGCAATGGGCTTACCAGCAAAGCCAGCCTGAAAAAAATCTTGAAGTTTTCAAACGCTGGTATCACCAGGCCGGCACGCCACGCGTGCACGTGGGACTCACCTATGATGCAACTACGCAGTCATGCCGTGTGACCTTGACTCAACGCTGCGCACCGGTCGGTGTCGAAAAACAGTCTGGCCTGGTCAAACAACCCTTTCATATTCCCGTGTTGTTCGGCCTGCTCGACACCTCGGGCAACTCCATCGCTTTACACACCGCCCAAGGTGAACTCCCAGCGCGTTCAGGCACAGATACCGTTTTGCTTGAACTGCTGACTGAGACGCAGACATGGGAGTTTATCAACATCCCCAGTATGCCGATCCCGTCGATCCTGCGCGATTTTTCAGCGCCTGTGATCATCGAGTTTGACTATCGGGATCAATATCTTGCGATACTCTCTGCCCACGACACCAACGCCTTTACACGCTGGGAAGCTGGACAGGAACTGGCCACCCGCCAAATCCTCAAAATGGCACGGGCGTGGCGACAAACAGGAACAGTCTGCGCGGTGGATCCAACCATGATCGAGGCCTGGTCAGCCATGTTGCAGAGCGAAGCGACCGACTCAGGATTGCTCGCCCAGACACTGTCGATACCTTCCGAAAAAACCATCGCAGAGCGGATGTCGCCTGTCGATCCTCTGGCCATATACGAAGCACGCAAGGCATTGCGGCAATCGCTTGGTCAGGCTAACACGCAAACACTACTCGCGACCTATCAGTCTCAGCAAACTCCTGGCGCCTACTCGCCCACGCCAGGCCCCGTCGGCAGACGTGCCCTGAAGAATCTGGCGCTCTCATACCTGATGGCTGCTGAGCACCCTGAAGCCGAGGCCCTGGCAAACAATCAATTCAGACATGCGACAAACATGACGGATCGACTGGCTGCGCTGAATATCCTTGCACACGAAAGTCGCAGCGTCATTGCAAGCGAGGCTGTGATTCAGTTTTATGAAGCCTGGCAACACGAAGCCCTCGTGATCGACAAATGGTTTACTGTGCAAGCGACCTCGCCGCTGACCAATGTTGAACGCATGCATGGCCTGATGGCGCACCCGGCTTTTACACTGCGCAATCCAAATCGGGCACGTGCCGCCATTTTTGCGTTCTGCCTGCAAAATCCACGTGGGTTTCATGCACCGGACGGGAGTGGCTATGCTTTCTGGGCAGACGTCGTCATCGCCCTCGATGCCATCAACCCTGAAGTCGCCGCGCGACTGGCCAGAACGATGGATCACTGGTCTCGCATGATCGAACCTGTGCGCAGTCTGATGCAAACACAATTACAACGGGTGGCATCGCATTGCGGACTATCGCGCAATACACTAGAAATTGTTTCCAAAGCACTTTCACTTTGAAGTAACCTGCACACCGTTCAAGCGCTCGCAACCCGGGATTATTCAGTGTCCTGAGTGCCTAGCTCACAAGTGCTCAAAATGCAGTGCCAAGAATTATCCTGAGTTGTCCAGAATTCAGTGCCCAGAGACTACATTATTTTTAACCTCTTTCAGAACGTAGCCATCCAAATGAAACGCAAAACATTGACGCAATACCTGGTTGAACAACAACGCTCAGAAGATGCGCTGAGTGCAGAGGTCCGCTTGCTGATCGAAATCGTCTCGCGCGCCTGCAAGACTATCAGCCACGCCGTCAGCAAAGGCGCGCTCGGTGGCGTGCTTGGCAGTCTTGAAAGTGAAAACGTCCAGGGCGAAGTCCAGAAAAAACTCGATGTGATGTCCAACGAGGTGTTACTCGAAGCCAATGAATGGGGCGGCCACCTTGCCGCGATGGCATCCGAGGAAATGGAAACCATCCACCTCATTCCGAACCGCTACCCCAAGGGCGAATTCCTGTTGTTGTTTGATCCGCTCGATGGATCCTCCAACATTGATGTCAACGTATCAATCGGTACGATTTTTTCTGTACTGCGTGCGCCACAAAGCGCTTCGGGTCGCGCGGTCACTGAGCAAGACTTCCTGCAGCCTGGCACCACACAAGTCGTGGCGGGTTATGCCATCTATGGACCACAAACCATGCTGGTACTCACAATCGGACGCGGAGTGTTTGGCTTTACGCTTGATCGTGAAATGGGCTCCTGGATCATGACGAGTGAAAACATGATGATCCCTGCAGACACCAAGGAGTTTGCCATCAATATGTCCAACATGCGTCACTGGGCACCGCCGGTTAAACGTTATGTCGATGAGTGTCTGGCAGGTAAAACAGGCCCCAGAGAGAAAGACTTTAATATGCGCTGGATTGCATCCATGGTCGCGGACGTGCATCGCCTCATCACACGTGGCGGCATCTTTATGTATCCCTGGGATTCACGTGAACCGAATAAGCCTGGCAAGCTGCGCCTGATGTACGAAGCCAATCCCATGAGTATGCTGGTTGAACAAGCCGGCGGCGCCTCGACAGATGGCAATCAGCGCATCCTGGATATTCAACCAACCACATTGCACCAGCGCGTCGGCGTGGTGATGGGCTCTAAAAATGAAGTCGAACGCGTCACACGCTATCACCTCGAAGCTCAGGCTTAATTACCTGATGGTCGCGTGCTCACTTAAATGCGCGTGCTCACTTAAATGCGCTTGCTCACTTAAAACTCGTGATCTCACGCATTGATAAACGCAGATAAAAGCGCATTTAAAGGTACAAGAAAAAAAACGGCCTCACCCCATCAATCTGACGGGTGAGGCCATTTTATTTGTACTGCTCGCCCTGTTGAGCGCGCAGTACAACCAACAGTCATCAGTTCATTGTGAACACGGTGGCACCCGTGGTCTTGCGTGCAGCCAGAGCAGTCTGGGCTTCGCCAGCTTGCTCAAGCGGGTAACGCTGATCAATGCGAACCTTGATTTTCTTCTTGAGAACCAGATCAAACAGCTCATCAGCAGCGGCCTGCATTTTTTCTGCGGTGTTGACGTGGGTGCCTAGGGTCGGACGTGTCACATACAGTGAGCCTTTCGCAGCCAGAATACCCAGGTTGACGCCTTCTACAGGACCCGAAGCATTACCAAAGCTGACCATCAGACCACGTGGCTGCAAGCTATCGAGCGAGGCCAGCCAGGTGTCTTTACCGACACCGTCATAGACCACGGGTACTTTTTTACCTTTGGTCAGCTCGCGTACGCGCTCGGCAACGTTTTCTTTCGAATAGTCAATCACCTGCCAGGCACCATTGGCCTTGGCCAAGGCTGCTTTTTCGGGGCTCGACACGGTACCGATCAGCTTGACACCCAGCGCTTTAGCCCACTGGCAGGCAATCAGACCAACACCACCGGCTGCAGCGTGGAACAGGATCGTCTCACCGCCTTGAAGGCGATATGTCTGGCGAAACAGGTATTGAACCGTCAGGCCTTTGAGCATGATGGCTGCGGCTTCTTCGAAGCTGATGCCTTTAGGCAGATGCACAACCTGTGCAGCTGGAACGTTGCGCGCGTAGGCATAGCCACCCAGTGGGCTCTGACCATAGGCGACACGATCACCTACTTTGAAGCGTTTTTTGGCTTTTTTGCCCACTGCAGTCACAACACCTGCGCCTTCGGCACCCAGACCGTGTGGCATGGGTTGCTTGTATAGGCCGTCACGGAAGTAGATATCGATGAAATTCAGTCCTGCAGCATGCTGTTGAATGGTGATCTCATCATCCGCAGGAGCCGGGACCTCGATCTCGACAAGTTTCAGGACCTCTGGTCCACCATTCTCTGTAATTTGGATGGCTTTCACTAAGTTGCTCATGTGTGCTCCTGGCAAATGAATATTGTGAC
>CANBUF010000060.1 GCA_947372575.1 Alcaligenaceae bacterium
CGGCAGGCACTGAACTCTATCTCTCGCGTAAGGCTCCGATCATTACGGATGCGATGATTGATAAAATCAAAGCCATGTTTGGATTGATCATGAGCATTGGTTCTATGGGCCTGGTTTTACTGAAATGGCTGCAAATCGAACCTGAAGAAACTGAGAAGAAGCCAGAGCAAGTCGACACTCCACTAACAGAGCCTGTTTCTGAAACAATTCCAGCGCAGGCGCCCGACAAGGACGCCCCAGCACCTGCAGGAAAGGATAAATCTAAACCCGATATCCTGGACAACCTGGGCAAGATCACGACGCACATCAAAACACTCGGAGGGGACTAGCCAAGTAAGGTTCTGATGGGCCCGTCAACTTATGCTTTAACCGGTATTTCTCAATCCTGCAGCAATCCCGTTAATCGTAAGATGAATGCCGCTGCGCACCCGCTCATCGAGCTCCCTGCCCTCTGCCGTTGCAGCACGATGTCTTTTAATCAGCTCAACTTGTAAATGGTTAATCGGATCAAGGTAGGGAAACCGATTCTTGATCGAACGAGCCAGATGAGGATTTTTAGCAAGGCGCTCTTTAGTTCCTGTCAGCAACGTTAAACATGCAAGGGTTGTCTCGTGTTCGTTTGCGATCACCTTGAAAATCGAATTGCGTACCTTGCGATCCGGCACCAGCTCAGAATAGCGTGAGGCAATGGCGAGATCAGTCTTGGCCAACACCATATCCATATTGGATATCAGTGTCGCAAAAAACGGCCAGTCCGTGCACATCCTGCGCAGCAAAGATAAACGCTTCTTTTGCGTACTCGCATCCTGCGAAAGCCAGCTATTGACCGCATAGCCAAAACCGTACCACCCTGGTAACAACAAGCGGCACTGCCCCCACGAAAATCCCCAGGGTATCGCGCGCAAATCTTCAATTCGCCTGGAGGCTTTACGTGAGGCTGGGCGCGATCCGATATTAAGCTCTGCGATTTCGGCTATTGGCGTTGCAGCAAAAAAGTACTCTGTAAAACCCGCAGTTTCGTAGACAAGATTTCTGTAAGCTTTATAGGCCATTTCAGACAGCTCTTGCATCACGGCCTCAAATTCAAGGAGCTTTTTGGCCTGTTGGGGGGTGTGCGAGGGTGGCGTCAGGCTTGCCTCAAGGGTCGCGGCCACAATCAGTTCCAAATTCCTGCGACCGATTTCTGGGTTGGAGAATTTTGAAGCAATGATCTCGCCCTGCTCGGTCAGACGTAAGTGCCCATTCACCGTTCCTGTGGGCTGGGCGAGAATCGCCTCGTAACTCGGACCACCACCCCGACCAACGGTGCCACCTCTCCCGTGAAATAGACCTGGCTTGACTCCCATTGTGTCGAACAACGCCACCAACTGTTTTTCTGTTTTGTAGAGTTCCCAATTGGACGTCAAGAATCCGCCGTCCTTATTTGAATCGGAATAACCCAGCATCACTTCCTGCAAGTCCCCGCGCTTGGCAATGATCTTTCGCACCAGAGGAATGGACATGAAGCGGCTCATGATTTCTGCAGCGGCACGCAGATCTGGAATCGTCTCAAACAAAGGGGTTACCATGAGATCCGCATGCAACTCCCCTTCGTCAGAGAGATGCAGCAACCCAGCTTCTTTTTGTAAAAGCACCACTTCAAGCAAATCCGACACACTTTCGGTGTGAGAAATAATGTAGTTCTGAACAGCCCTCTGGCCGTAGCACTGGCGTATATCTCTTGCTGCACGCACGACTTCTAGCTCGGACTGTGTTTCTTCGGAATATTTTACATACGGCGAAGCAAGCAATCGGGGACGTGAGACCTCATCGAGCAATAACGTGATTTTTTCTTCTTCGGTCAGTTTTGCATAATTCTGTACGAGTCCTGCACGGGCAAACAACTCTGTCAGTACGCGCTCATGCACATCAGAACTCTGGCGCATATCGAGCGTGGCAAGATGGAAACCAAAAATTTCGCTCGCACGAATCAACGGACCGAGTCGAGGTGCAATTAAAGCCTCGCCATGGTGGTCAGCGAGTGATTCAGCCAGAATACGCAGGTCGTCTGTAAAGGCAGCGCTATCCTGATAAGGCTGAACCGAACCAATCTCATGGCGGTAAACATGCGTCACGTCCAGTGTGCGAGCCGTAGCGGCGAGTCGGGAATACATCCCGATCAGGGCACGCCGATAAGGCTCATCTGCGCGATGCATCGACCGGTCCGGAGAGGCATCAGCCAGCGCTTGCAATGCAGGATTCACATCGACCATCAGCGTTGATATCGACAGCTCGGCACCGAGGGCGTGGATTTCATCAAAATAAAAATCAAATGCAACCGTCGATTGTCTGGCGAGCGCTTGACGCATTGTTTGGCCATTGACATTTGGATTACCGTCTCGATCGCCCCCGATCCAGCTCCCCATCTGGAGATAAGCGGGCATACTCTCAGATGACGCAGCGCCTTGAGGATACTGAGCATCGACCTCTGCCTGGATGTCCTCATATAACCCGGGGATCTCTCTCAAAAAGGTAATACGGTAATACGACAATGCATTTTCAATCTCATCGGCAACCGTCAGCTTGGTAAATCGCAGCATGCGTGTCTGCCACAGGGTCGCGATATTTGCATGTAGCAGCTTGGTGTTTTGCAATTGTTCGGGTTTTGTCAGTGCCCCATCACGGCAGGCCAACAGGCGTGCGATCTCACGCTCGGCGTCCAGAATGCTTTTACGCTGAACCTCTGTCGGGTGAGCCGTCAGAACGGGAGATATCAGTGCATCCTTTAAAAACTGCCTGACCGTCGAGCCTTTTACGCCCGCGCGATCCAGTCGTGATAACGCAAAAGCGATGCTGCCTTGCTGCGGCTCTGAGCCTGCCAGCAGATGCGCACGCCGGCGCCGGTTATGGTGACGGTCTTCAGCAATATTGGCGAGGTGAGAAAAATATGAGAATGCACGCACAACGGAGTTGGTCTGTTCGCGTGTAAGTTTTTTAAGCATCAGGTTTAGCTCACGCCCTGCCTGTGCATCAAGATCACGTCGAAAGCGTACCGATGTTTGACGAATAGACTCGACCACATTAAAAACAACATCACCTTCCTGCTCTTTGAGCACATCACCCAGCAAACGCCCCAGCAGTCTAATATCCTGTATAAGCGGCGCATCCTTGTCAGATTCAGACTGACGCGAGCGAGAGAGTCGATTGGAATTCACCATGTTCGATACCATTCAAAATTGAGGTCGATGCACGTTATTTTGCGCTTGTTTTGATTAAGTTGCCAAGCTGGTAAATTTCAGGCGCTATTGATCGGTTTTCAATCAGCTTATGCTATCGAAAACGAAAGGGTCTGGCCGATACATTCGTCGGATTCCAGAACGCATTACATCGAGGAATGAGATGTTTCATCTATCCAAAAAATTGGTATTGGCTGCCAGCACAAGCCTGACGCTCATGGTTTCAAGCACGCATGCAGAGACGGTCACGGTGGCAGTTGCTGCGAACTTCATCGCCCCGATGCAAGTCATATCCCAGTTATTCGAAGCCCAGACACCGCATCAGCTCAAAACATCGACAGGTTCATCAGGCAAGTTTTATGCTCAGATCAAGAATGGAGCGCCCTTCGAGGTGTTGCTTTCAGCAGATGCAGAGATCCCCGCTCAGCTTGAACGTGATGGACTTGCTGTACCAGGCTCTCGTTTCACCTACGCGAATGGTCAACTCGTGCTGTGGTCAAACACCCCAGGACGCATTGATGGACAGGCCAACATTTTGCGTGAGGGTCGTTATAAAAAAATTGCAATTGCCAATCCTGAACTCGCTCCCTATGGCCGCGCAGCGCTCCAGACGCTCCAGGCGCTAGGGGTGACTGAGCAGAATAAAGCCAAGATTGTGATGGGCGAGAATATTGGTCAAACCTACCAGTTTGTTTTGACAGGAAACGCCGAGATAGGATTTGTCGCCGCTTCACAGGTCTACAGGGACGGCAAACTCACTGCAGGCTCAGCTTGGCTAGTACCGGACAAGCTCCACGAAACAATCCGTCAGGATGCTGTCTTGCTTGATGCAGGTCAACACTCTGAGGCAGCGATGCGTTTTTTAAGCTTTCTGCAATCTGATGCAGCACGTGCGATTATCGAGTCTTATGGATACAGCGTACCGGCATTGCCAATCAAACCTTAACAAGCGCACGTCTTACCGCCAGAGAATGCCTCACCAGCATTCTTGTAGAAGAGCGATGCACAGTACGTCTCACCAGGCTTCGTGTAATAGTGCGATGTAATCCTGCTCGGTCAGTGCAAAGGGGTTGGTCTTGTGCGCGTTATCTTCGAGGGCAGCTTTAGCAACCTCTGAAAAAATAACAGTCTCGATCCCAAGCTCCCTTAAACCTTCAGGCAACCCTAGCCGTTGGTTCAACCGGGCAAAAGACAAGGGCAGATCGGCATCTGCAGGAAAACGCAATGCCGTTGACATGACTGTCATCTTGTCCGAAATATGTGGCGCGTTGAGTCGCAACACGTGTGGCAGCATGATGGCATTGAGTGTGCCGTGGTGGTGACCCAGCGCTCCCAACGCGTGCGATACAGAATGCACAGCACCCAGACCTTTTTGAAAGCAAATGCCACCTTCGAGTGCACCCATCATCATATTCCAGCGGCCGTCGAGGTCATCGCCATCCTGCGTTGCGCGCTCAATGTTGCCAAAGATTCTCCTCATGCCATCAATTGCAATGGCATCCACGGGCGGATTGACCACAGGGGAACAGAACGTTTCGACACAATGTGACAAAGCATCCATACCTGACGCCGCAGTCATGTATGGCGGGAGCGACCGGGTCAACTCGGGATCACAGATCGCGGCGCGGACGATGCTCGGACAACCAATACCAGCCTTGATGCCATTGCGAAAGATAATCACAGCGGAGCGTCCGACTTCAGTACCTGTACCAGCTGTAGTCGGCATCAACAGCAATGGTGGGGGCTGATGAATCGGGCGAGGCTTAGGATGGCGGTTGCAATATTCCCAGAGCGGCGCGGCCTGGCCACACAACACGGCGGTCGCCTTGGCCAGATCAAGTGAGGCGCCTCCGCCAATACCAACAATTCCATCACAGTGATTGTCATGGTACGTCGCGGCGCAGGCCTCTACAGCATCCTCTGTGGGATTAGGAGGCGTGAGGTCATAGATTGCAGCACCCGGAATCGCACCAAGCGATGAGGTCGCTAATTCAAACACACCAGTAGACCTGACTCCCTTGTCTGTCACAAACAACGGCCGTGTGATGCCGTTAAGCCGCATTTCATTGACGAGTTGTGAGCGTTCACCATGTCCAAAATGGACTTTGGTATTAAAAGAGAGAATGGTCATGCCGGGTTAACCCACTGTAATTTTTGCGTTGCGTATCAAGGTCTGCAGCAAAACGCGCTGCTGACCCAGCCAAATCGTGAAATCTTTTGTGCTGTTTGCCACCGGCACCTGACCAGCCTGATCCATACTGGCGATCAGTGTCGGGTTTCGCGCCGCCTGCACGACCGCCTCTTGCATCCGCGGCAGCAAGGCAGCAGGGGTATCAACAGCAGCAAATAGACCAAACCAGTCATCCATGTCGTAGCCGGGCAGTCCTGTTTCGGCAATCGTCGGGATCTCTGGATAGGCGGCGCTGCGTTCAGCACTTGTCACCGCCAGTATACGTGCACGTCCGGCACTGACCGGTCCACGCGCAGAGGAAGCAGTGATTAGAATCGAATCGATTTGCCCGCCCATGATGTCACGGGCAGCATCTGCCCCGCCTCGGTAGGGGGTGTGAATAAATTGAATCTTTGCGCGCTCCTGCAGCAACGCTAACGCGAGATGGGCCATGCCACCGGAAGGCGGTGTTCCACAGGAGACCTTGCCAGGATGGGCACGGACGTATTCAATGAATTCCTGGATGTTTTTTGCAGGAAAGTCTTCTCTGACAGCGATCACCTGCGGAGCACGCACCGCCATCGTGATGGGAAGAAATGATTTTTCGTAATCAAACGACAGATCTTTGACCAACACAGGATTCGTGAGGCAATTGGCGGCATCCCAGATAAAGGTATAGCCATCACGTGGTGCTTGTAACGCGGCACTGGCGGCCACGACTGCATTACCTCCACTTCGATTTTCAACCACCACATTCTGACCAAGCAACTCCGTCAACTGGACGGCAAAAGCGCGTGCGGAGGTATCGGCAGCGCCCCCTGCAGAAAAGGGGACCAGAAAGCGAAGTGGCCGTGCGGGCCATGCTGACTGTGCAAAACTTGCCCCTCCGGACACCATCGCAGCCAAACCGGCAAGCAACACCATGCGCCGGTTGAGCTTGGTCTGTTGCAGCGCGCAATCACTAAGGGAATCCAGTACTTGTTGTTCTGTTGTCTTCATTTTTGTCTCAATGATTATTATCAGCCTGCATGTGGGTCTGCACTTGGCTTTATGATGATGAAAATTAATTATAGAGACAAACCAATGACTGCCTATGCGACACGACTCTGCATCCTCCTCATGATCACGCTGTCCGGAGTATTCTCTGGCACGCTCACTCAAGCAGAAACATTCCCCTCCAAACCATTACGGCTAGTGGTTCCCTACCCTCCCGGTGGTGGTGCCGATGGCAATGCCCGCCTGCTCGCCCAACCCATGTCCATCATGCTGGGTCAACCCATCGTGGTTGAAAATCGCCCCGGCGCAAGCGGTATCCTGGCTGCCAATACCGTCCTGCAGTCGCCTGCAGATGGCTACACCATGCTGTTTGATACCTTCCCGTATGTAGTCAATGCTGTTCTGCACAAACTCACATTCGATCCGATGAAGGATCTTGTCCCCGTGTCACAGGCAATCAATATGCCCCTGATTCTGGTGGTACCCGAGTCGACACCCTTTCATAACATCCAGGAACTCATCGCTTTTGCCAAAGCCAATCCGGGTAAATTGAACTACGGCTCTTATGGCGCAGGCGGTGCAGCGCACCTGGCCGCCGAAATGCTGGCCCGCGATGCGGGCATTGACTGGGTGCATGTGCCCTACAAGGGCGGCGCCCCCGCCATGGCCGATGTGCTGGCAGGTCGTCTGTCCGCTTATTTCACCAATCCAATTACCGGACTGGCACATATTCAATCAGGCAAAATTCGCGCACTCGCCACAACCGGATCCCAGCGCATGAAAGTTTTACCTGAGGTTCCAACCATCAGTGAAAGTGGCTACAAAGGCTTTGAGGTTGTTGAATGGAATGGTTTCTTTGTCCCTGCAGGCACGCCACCCGACATCATCACAAAACTCTCCGATACCATTCGGCTGGCGACGCAAAAACCTGAAGTCCAACAACGCATGAACGCTCAGGGCGTTGAGCCCGTTGGCAATACACCAGAGCAATTCGCAACATTTTTACAAGGCCAGATTGAAAAATGGGGCGCACTGGTCAAAAGCAATAACATTCGCGCCGATTGAACCACATCAACAGTTACCGGAGACAACACCATGAAAAGCTGGAAAAAATTATTATTCGTGAGCTTGCTCGCGACCACGTCACTCAATATTTACGCACAGGATGATCAGCGACGTTTCAAAATCACCCCTCTGAGTGAAATGACCCCCGAGCAGCGCACGTATTTTGAAGCACTCATGGCCGGACCGGTCTCAGGCACTGGTAGTGCTGGAGTCGTTCAAGGTGCAACGAGCCTGGGCGCCCCGTTCAACGTCTATTTGCGTAGCCCCGTGCTCGCCGAACAATTACGTAAAGTGGGCGAACAAATCCGTTTTCATAGTTCGCTGCCAACTAAACTCAATGAATTTGCGATTCTGGTGACAGCACGTCACTGGGGTGCGCAATATGAATGGTTCGCCCATCATCGTCTCGCGTTGAAAGCCGGTCTTGAACCTGCCGTTGCAGAGCAACTGGCCGTCGGTAAGCGCCCAGTCGGGATGACGCCAGATGAGGCCGCCGTTTATGACTTTTCACACGAACTCCACACCAACCACAACGTCAGCGATACCACCTACAAAGCGGTAGTCGATCTGTTTGGCGAGCAAGGCGTAGTCGATCTGATTGCAGTCAATGGCTACTATGTCCTGGTATCCATGATTCTGAACGTTGACAGATCCCCTCTGCCCGCAGGTGTCAAAGCACCGCTGGCACCTTTACCAGCGGATCATGCTGCGCATGTGTCGAAGTAAGACGTTTTGAAGTTGTCAGTCTCTGGACCTCTGACTGAGTCGTAGTGGCTCAAACTCAGTCAGAACGAGCTCCAGAAGCTTTTGCAACCTTACTCAAGGCCGTGCGGCAGAAAGAATGTCGAATAACGTATTTGTTCGATCCAGTTGGTCCAGTTGATCGGCGAGCTGAATCACCCGGTCAATGTCGCGGGCCGACAAACACGATTCGACGACATTTCGAAACTTGTACTCAACATCTTCTTGACTCAGTGGGTTTTCTGGACTGCCGCGCCGATTGAGGATTTCGTGCGCAAACATGCGTCCATCGCGCGTCGTGACTGAGACACGCGCCGCATGGCGATAGTCGGCTCCCATGGCTTCGATTTCGAGATCAATTCGCGCGTGAATCCGGGGAATAAAGTTCAGAATTTTGGGGTCTGCTAATCGATGTTCGGCATATTGCGCAACAAAAGCCATACCGTCGAAACCAGTCACGGCAATGCCATAAAAGAGATTCATTTGTGCAGCCGTCACACCTTGTGCCTTGTATTCCCAGGCACAATGGGTATAGGTCATTGGGCTCATACCGATATCAACCTGCGCAATATCATCAGGTGTCAAATTGTGCGTTTTGAGTAAATAACTAAAGGCGTCCAGCGCAGAATGAATGCTGGTCACGC
>CANBUF010000061.1 GCA_947372575.1 Alcaligenaceae bacterium
CTGGAGTCGGTGCGCTTCGCTGATGAAGTGATCATTCTTGACGCTGGCAGCACGGATGGCACCCAGGAGATTGCACGCAGCATGGGCGCGCAGGTGCATGTGTCCGACGACTGGCCTGGCTTTGGACCACAAAAAAATCGTGTTCTCGACCTCGCGTCGCAGCCTTGGGTATTTTCGATTGATGCTGACGAGCGTGTCACACCCGAATTGCAGGCAGAAATCATCCGTACCTTGCGCGCGCCGGCATTTGACGCTTATCACGTTGCCAGATTGTCTGAATTTTGTGGCAAACCTATTCGCCACAGCGGCTGGTGGCCTGATTATGTCTTGCGTTTGTTCCGTCGCGGGGTGTGTCGGTTTAACGATGCCGCTGTCCATGAGCGCGTCGAGGCCACCTGTGCGGTCGGACAGCTGGATTACTGGCTGCTCCATTTTCCGTTTGAAAACCTGAATATGCTGGTTGCAAAGATCAACCGGTATTCCAGTGAAGCGGCGATCGTCATGGCAGCCAAGGGTAAACAATCAGGCGTATTTTGTGCCATGGGACACTGCGTGTGGACGTTCATACGTATTTATTTACTCAAGCGCGGCTTTATGGATGGCCGTCACGGCTTTGTACTGGCCATGGCAGCAGCATTTGGCAGCTTTTTGCGCTACTCAAAGTTGATGTTTATCAATCAGAGAAACAGGAAAATCAGGTGAAATGAAGATTCTATTCACCAATTTCCACGGACGCAACGGTGGCGGGCATGTCACTTACATCATCAATCTGTTGCGTGGGTTGTGTGCTGAGCACTCGCTCACGGTCGCGACCCCACAGAGTAGCCGTCTGTTTCGCCATGCTCAGTTGATTCCGGGTGTCAAGGTCGTGGATATGTCCTTCAGTACGCGTCCCTCCTCTTGGCTGGGCCCGCGCGCGCAGCTCAGAAAACTCATTCAGACCGAGCGGTTTGACATTGTGCATGCCAATGGCTCGGCCGATCATAAGCAGGTGATGCTTGCCTTGCTGGGTATGTTTCAGCGCCCTCGCGTGATTCTGACCAAACATAACGATCATGCCACCAGTAGTGTTGGTCATCAGATGCGTGCCAGCCTTGCCACGGATCGGGTGATCGCAGTCAGTGATCATGTGCTGGGCTTGTTGTCAGAGTCCGCTTATCGTCGTTGCGGTCTGGTGACGGTACGTCACGGCATAGACACCGATTATTTTTCGCCCGTTTCCGAGTCAGAAAAACGACAACTGCGTGCCAAGTATCTCGGCCCCGGCCTCGAGGACAAAATCATTTTTGGCAGCGCGGGTGGAACAGACTACGAAAAGGGCTGGCTCGATTTGGTGGCGGCCGTCTCCTCTTTGCCTGCGCCACAACGTGAACGTATATATCTTGTGGTGGCAGGCGATGCACCGAATGAGGCTAAGCTGGCACAGGTGCAAGCCTTGGGCCTGACTGGACAGGTGATGTTCCCAGGCTTGATTGATGATGTGAGGCCGCTGCTCGCTGCTTGCGATGCAGGTTTTGTGTTGTCTTATCAGGAAGCCCTGTCCTTCGCCTGTCGTGAGCTGATGGCATTGGGTTTACCTGTTTTGGTGACCCGGGTGGGGGGCTTGCCAGAGAATCTGACACATGGACTGCAAGGCTGGATCGTTCCCATGCAAAATCCCCAGGCGATTGCCGGGGTGCTCACACAGATACTGTCTGAGCCAGAGCAATTAAAGTCTATGGGCCAGCTCGCGCGTGCACGTGCCGTCAGCGAGTTCAATCTGAGGGACTTCGTCATGCGCACGATGTCTGTTTATCAAAGTGCACTCGGGCGTCCCTAGTATGTCCATACCTATACTCATGTATCACCAGATTGGTTCGCCTGCGCCACGCGGCACACCATTTCGCAGCCTGACCGTTCATCCGTCGAGCTTTCGCAGGCAGATGCAATGGATGCATCGTTTCGGATACCGTGGACTGAGTATGCGAGATTTGATGCCTTATTTACGGGGCGAGCAAACCGGGCGGGTGTTCGGGATTACCTTTGATGATGGTTTTCGTAACGTGTTTGAGCATGCATTGCCGGTTCTGACGGCAGCAGGCTTTACCGCGACCAATTATTTTGTGGCGAATCAGTTAGGCGCAAGCAACGTATGGGATGCAGAAAAAGGAATACCTTGTTCTGCCTTGATGTCCCTGTCAGAAATGCGTCAATGGTCCCAGGCGGGTCAGGAAGTCGGCTCGCACGGGATGGATCATTTACATTTGTCGCGTCTCAGTCCGGAGCAGGCACAACGTCAGATTGTTGAGTCGCGTCAGACCCTGGCCCGGCTTGTCGGTCAGGAGGTCACCGCCTACTGTTATCCATATGGCGACTTCAAGGCTGAGCATGTGCAGATGGCCCGGGAGGCAGGCTACACCAATGCGACCACGACGGAGCGCGGACTTGCACACCTGACCGATGACCCGCATCAACTGCATCGTGTCGGGATTTGGCGTACGACGCACCTTCTTCGTTTCTTCCAGAAGTGTCTGACGCAGCATGAGGAACGCCGCCGTGGCTAAACGTTTGAGAATTGCCTTGTTGTCGGACCACTTTGGACGCAAGTTTGGCGGTGCAGAATCCTATGGCGTCAACCTGTTCGAAATCCTTGCGCAGCGTCATGATGTGACGGTCATTTCGCACGAATTTGATCATAATTTGCCAGTTAAAGAAATTCTTGTGCACTGTAATGCGTTATGGCCGAGCTGGATGCGGGTATGGTTTTTTTCCAGGCAGGCTAAACGTCTGACCCAGTCGGGTTATGACATCGTCCACTCTCACATGAGTGGCGGCACGGGTGATGTGCAAGTTATTCATGTCACGCCCATACGCTACAGGCGGCTGTTTGGTCGCAGCACGTTTCGACGGATGCTTGCCTGGTTGCAGTGGAGCAATATTGCTTATCTGTTACTCGAAAAAGCCTCCGTGCGTACCAGTGCCAGCCGGCACGTAGTGGCAGTTTCGCCCTGGTTGCGTGACAGACTCTTTGATGCATACGGACCAGAATTAAAACTTGATGTGATTCCTCCCGGCGCCAGTCCGGTCACTTTTGATTCACAACTCAGAGACCGTGTGCGTGCAGACCTTGGCTGGACACCCACGGATGTGGGTTGTTTGCTGGTCGCGCGTAATCCCCTGCGTAAAGGGTTCGCCGCAGTGCTTGAGGCGCTGGCACGCCTGCCGCCTACGTTTAGACTTGCCGTGGTCGGTGCCGATCCCGATGTGCATGATTACTTAGATGCGCATCATCCTGAACTCAATGACCGCGTCAGTCTGATTGAGCCGACTTCAAACGTCTCACCGTACTATCAGGCCGCGGATGTGTATGTCCATCCGACACTGATGGATAGTTTTGGCATGGCGCCGCTTGAAGCGATGGCGCATGGGTTGCCTGTAATCGTCAGTGGCCCGAAATATTGCGGCTTTGGGCAGTACGTCAAACATATGCATGATGCCTGGGTGCTGGATGACCCCGAAGACAGCGTCACGATTGCCAAAGGGCTGTATGAGCTTGGCATGTCGACTGCGACACGCGAACACCTCTTGAAGCATAGTGAGCTGCTGGTTCAAAGTCTTTCGTGGCGACTGGTGGCCGAAAAGTTCGAGGCGCTCTACGCAGATTGTCTCGCGCATCGTGCGCAATAACTCAGCTCAGACCCAGCCCCTGATCCAATAGCCAAACAGTCCCAGATACTCTTTGATAATTGTTCGGCTGGCTTCAAGACTGCGCGTGTGTGGCAGCCATGGATTGAGTGTGTAATCATCGGGCAGGGCAATCTGCGGCGAGACAGCCGCCGGTGTGGCCGTCAACCCTTGCTTTTGAAACGTGGCAAGTGCGCGTGGCATATGCAGTGCGGAGGTCACTAAAAGCAAGTGTGCATCAGAATTGTTTTTGAGCGCTGCCTGAGTCATCAGCGTATTTTCATACGTGTTCCGGCTTTCATTTTCAAGTATCAGGGCAGAATCAGGCACGCCTTTTTGGCGTAACACTTTTGCCATGCCTTGCGCTTCGCTGACCCTTCCTTCGTAAGCGCCACCAGATAACAGGATTTTAGGTGCGCGTCCCGCAAAGTACAGTGCTGCAGCCCGGTCCACTCGGTCCGTCGCGGTCGAACGATTGAAAGGTTCAAACCAGTTGGCGCGGTTGGCCTGGGTGTTGCCGCCCAGTACAACAATCACATCTGCAGGTGAGACTGCTTCGGCTAGGCGAAAGGGATAGCGCTCTTCGAGTTTGCCGCCGAAATACAACGTTGTGATGGGTAAAGACCAGAGCAGCACCCAGCCAAGGCCTAAAAGCGTCAGGCTGATCGCCATGCGCTTGCGCAGCGCAAGCGCTGACAGCACCGCACATACGAGAAGCAGCATGCACAGGCTTGGCGGGTAGAGCAACACGTTCGAAAATGGAATCTGCGATAGCATCCGTTCTCAGTCAGTCTGATTGGGTAAGGTTAATGCCGTGCAAGAATGTCGATGGCTTGTGCAATCACATCCTTTGAGCTTGGCCACTGACCATTTTGCCCCAAATTGACAGAGTTTGTCGTCCAGGGGGCAGTTCTTGCCGGATCTGTTACACCAAATAAAGTGATTTGCTGCGCCTGGACTGCAGCGCTCAGGTGCGAGGCACCCGAGTCGTTACACACCACGAGTCGAGCTAGTCTGGTCAGTGCGGTAAAGGCTCCTAAGCCCAGGGGTTCGAGCAACTCTGCGCTAGGCGCAGCCTGTTTTGCCTCTTGCTGCTCAGTCGCTGGTGGGCACATGACCACGCGTACGCCACGCGACTGAAGTGCAACAGTGAGCTGGGCGAAATGTGGCCACACTTTAATTTGCCCGCGGTGCAGACCTGTCGCTGTGGGAGCAATCAGCACAAAATCGCCTGAAACCAGACCCGCCCGTGCAATGGCCGCATTGGCTTTTTGCCTGTGATGTGCGGTCAGGGGCAGATCAAGCGGGCCGGCTGGCGCGCCCAGTGGCGTCGGGATGCGCCAGTCGTTCAATGTCTGCTGCGCAAGGTCGAACCATGATTGCACCGCATGGGGCCGTGGCGTCGGTTTATCGTGTGGCCAGCTTAGCAGCAGGCCGCGTCCATCATCGCGATAGCCTGCACTTCTAAAGCCCGAAAGTCGGAATAACAGGGCGCTCGAAAGTGAGTCAGGCAACAGCAGTCCTCGGTGATATTGAGGATTTTTTCGGTGCCATTTTCGTAACGTACTGACATCATTGAAGAATTTTCCGGTAATTGGGATGAAGCTCTCAACGGCCATGCCGCTGAGCAAATCCTGTGCCCAGGGACGTGCGCATATTGAATAGGGGACGCCCTGGCTCTCTAGCAGCTTCAATACTGGCAGGGACATGCATACGTCTCCGACCCAATTTGGCAGGCGAATCAGAATAGGTTCAATCAAGGTATGTTTCATTTTGTCTTGCATCAGGCTGTAAGAATACGACAAGCTGCCGCTTTGCCCAAGTCGGTATGCCAGCGTTGCGCCTGGCTGGAGTTAAAATCTCCGCTTCATTAGAGATCGAGCCCCACCTTGACATCGTCCCACGACTCCTCTGTATCCATGTCTCCCCTGAACCGGAATCTCTGGCATCGCATTTATTCGCGAGTCGGGACGCACTGGAAAGGCCTCGCGCTTGCCATTCTGTTCATGGCAGGTGCTGCTGCGACCCAGCCCACTCTCGCCGTCGCGATGAAGCCGCTGCTAGATGAAGGGTTTTCCGGCGCAAAGCCTGAATACGTCTGGCAGGTACCACTCGCAATTATTGGCTTGATTTTCTTGCGGGGTGTGTGCAACTTCTTTAGTGATTATCTGCTTGCCTGGGTCGCTAACAATGTGCTGCTTGGTGTGCGTGGCGAGATGTTCGAAAAACTGTTGTCGATGCCTGACAGTGAGTTTAAAAAAGGCGACACAGGACGTTTGCTCAACCGGTTTACGGTCGACGCCGGAAATGTGACTGGTTATGCAACTGACGTGCTGACTGTGCTCGTGCGCGAAGCACTGGTGGTGGTTGCCATGATTGGTGTGTTGCTCTACATGTCCTGGGAGCTCACCCTGATCATTCTGGTGACCATGCCGATTTCTGTGTTGATTTCTCGCTCTTTTATCAAGCGGCTGCGACGCATCAATCGCGATATGGTCAACATGAACGCTGAGTTGACGCGCGTGGTGGGCGAGGGCATCGATGGCCAGCGGGTGATTAAGCTATTTGATGGCTATGCGTTCGAGCGCAAGCGCTTTGCTTATGTCAGCGGTCGCTTGCGTCGTTTTGACATGCGTGCGGCCCTTGCTGATGCTGCCATGACCCCGATTACACAGGTTGTGACTGCGTTTGCTGTCGCTGCAGTGATTGCTGTTGCACTGATGCAGGCCAATGCAGGCTCGCTGACCGTCGGAAGTTTTGCTGCCTTTATGGCCGCGCTTGCCCAGATTTTTGATCCAATCAAGCGACTGACAAAAGTCGCCGGACGGATGCAAAAAATGCTTGTGTCTGCAGAAAGCGTTTTTATCCTGATTGATCAATCCTCTGAAACCGAGCTCGGTCACGAGTCCTTTGCGGGTCGTGCGGTGGGGCGTGTTCAGTTTCAAAACGTTTCGCACCGCTTTGCCGATAGCGATGTTGATACGCTGCAGCATGTTTCCATCCACGTCGACCCTGGCCAGACAGTCGCGCTGGTGGGGCGTTCGGGCAGTGGCAAGACTACGCTTGTCAATATGCTTCCGCGTTTTGTCACACCCACAGAAGGCGTTGTGCTGATCGATGGGCAGGATATTCAGATGCTGTCCCTTCGCAATCTTCGCGAACAACTCTCATTGGTGAGTCAGGATGTTGTCTTGTTTGACGATACGATTGCCGTCAACGTCGGTTATGGTGCCTTGCATGACGCCTCTGAAACAGAAATCCGGCAGGCGTTAAAAGCAGCAAACCTGCTTGAGTTTGTCGACAGCCTGCCTCTTGGCCTGCAGACACAGGTTGGCGAAAATGCCACGCGATTGTCGGGTGGTCAGAGACAGCGACTGGCGATTGCGCGCGCGCTGATCAAAAATGCTCCAATTCTGATCCTGGATGAGGCAACCTCCGCACTGGATAATGAATCGGAAAGGCAGGTACAGGCCTCACTCGAAATTCTGATGCAGGGTCGAACCACACTTGTGATCGCACACAGGCTTTCAACCATTCTGAACGCTGACAAAATTATTGTGATGGATCATGGCCGCGTCGTGGAGCAAGGCACCCATACTGAATTGCTCGCACAGGGTGGAGCATACCGGGCGCTCTATCAAATGCAGTTTCGCGATCATTAAGCTTTTGGGATCATGTCCGCGAGCTCAATTGCAATGGCACGGAACTTTTCTTCCTGCTGTTTGAAGGCATCGACGATGATCGGGTCAAACTTGACCCCTGACAGAGCGACGATTTCAGTTGCAGCCTGCTCGTGTGTCCAGCTTGCTTTATAAATACGCACGCTTGTCAATGCGTCATAGACGTCTGCAAGCGCCATTATGCGTGCATCAAGGGGGATCGCGTGTGCCTTCAACCCGCGTGGATAGCCACTGCCATCCCAGTTTTCATGGTGGCCGCCAGCAATATTTGACGCGACTACAAACAGCGAGTCATTCTCATTATTTTCTTCTGCGGCAACACGCAGGATGGATTCCCCTAGCGTGGTATGCGTGCGCATGAGTGTGCTTTCTTCTGCAGTATGACGTCCGGGCTTGAGCAGAATATGATCCGGAATGCCAATCTTGCCCAGGTCATGCATCGGGGCAGCCATCACGATGATGTCAATATGTTTGTCCGACAACTCCGGGGTGTAGCAACCACGCTGGACAAGCGATTCTGCCAGTGCCCTGCAATAGAGTTGCGTTCGTTGTATGTGCAGACCTGTTTCATTATCGCGAATGAGTGAAAGCTGCGTGAGAGCTGCAACCATCTTTTCTCTTGTCTGGGCCAGTGCACCCAGACTGAGTAGCTCGTTTTCGGTGATGGCTTTCTGGAGCCGTCTGTTGACTGACTCGTATTCTGTTACGTCGGTATATGTCCGCACGACATCACCGGATGGCATTGTGTGTGTTTGGACCTCAATGTGGCGCCCATTCTGATCGACGCGTAAATATCGAGTTGGAGTCGCTGCCTCTTGGCTGATCCCTAGCGCGCGTACATGCTCTCGTGCAATGTCTTGTACGTTGACCAGATCCTGGCCAAAGTCACCGCGATTGGTTTGGAATTGAACGACCTTGGACAGCAGGGGCCTGGATGCTATCAGTTCTTTTGGCAGATCCAGAATTTCGCAGAGTTTGTCATTAAACAGTGAGAAACGACCGTCCTTTCCGATGACAGCAATTCCTTGAGACATGGTTTGCAAAGCGTTATTCAGTAAGTTGGTTGTCTCGTTGAGCTGGACCATCACACTACGATTGATTTTAATAAATAAACTCAATCCCAGCAGTGTCAGAGCCGCAGCCAACCCCCCGCGTGCCAGCAGTTCGATATCGATATCCCAGTGCCATTTCAGTATGCTCAAGGAAATAACGATTGAAATGGCTGATAAGACTGTGGCCACTCCTAAGGGCATGCGCATGAACAGAACGATCATGAGTGGCAACAGCCAAATAAATCCTGTCGGGTGAATAAACCAGACGACGATAAAGAGGACGCCCAGCGTTGCCAGGGGCACCATATTGATTGAAATAAAAAACCGGTTACGAAAATGC